>DAISLF010000083.1:0-4625 GCA_036820585.1 Candidatus Peribacteria bacterium
GGCAAAGAACTCGACCTTTTCACTTTCAGCGAGCTCGTGGGCCCGGGCTTGCCGCCCTGGACACCGCGCGGCACGCTGCTACGCACTCTCCTCGATCAATATGTATGGGAACTGCGCTCTGCGTGCGGCTATCAGCGAGTGACGGTCCCGCATATCACCAAGCGCGAGCTCTACGAGACTTCCGGCCACTGGCAGAAATTCAGCAACGATCTTTTCCGCATCACGACGCGCGAGGGCCACGACTTCGCCATGAAGCCGATGAACTGCCCGCACCACACGCAGATCTTCGCGTGCCAGGCGCGCAGCTACCGCGATATGCCCCAGCGCTATGCCGAAACCACCATGGTCTACCGCGACGAGCAGACGGGCGAGCTCCACGGCCTCTCGCGCGTGCGCTGCATCACCCAAGATGATGCCCACGTCTTTTGCCGCCAGGGCCAGGTGGAAAATGAATTTTTGATCGTCTGGGAAATCATCGACACCTTCTACCGCACGACGGGCTTCGGTGACTTAAGGGTCCGCTTGTCCTTGCACGATCCGGAGCACTTCGAGAAGTACCTCGGCACGCCGGAACTGTGGAAGCAAGCCGAGCAGAGCATCCGTACAATCGCGAACGATCGCGGCATTGCATACACCGAGGCGACGGGCGAAGCCGCATTCTACGGACCCAAAGTCGACTTCATGGCGACGGATGCCATCGGCCGCGAGTGGCAGGTGGCGACGATCCAGCTCGATATCAATATGCCGGACCGCTTCGATCTCTCCTGCATCAACGAAAAAGGCGAGAAGGAGCGCATCGTCATGATCCATTGCGCCATCATGGGCGCCATCGAGCGGTTCCTTTCGATTTTCATCGAGCATCATGCCGGCCTTTTCCCACTTTGGTGCGCGCCGGCGCAAGTCGCGGTCATTCCCGTCGCCGGCACCCACGAGGACTATGCGCGGCAGATCGAAAAGCGTTTGCAGGAAGCGGGTATGCGTACTCTGTACCTGGACGCATCCGAGAGCCTGGGCAAACGCATCCGCGAAGGGGAGAAGTGGAAGATCCCGTATCTCCTGGTGCTCGGGGACAAAGAGATCGAGGCGCAGTCCGTCACGGTGCGCAACGTGAAAACGAAAGCGCAGGTCACCGTGGCTGCGGACGAATTCGTCCGCACCGTGCAGGAGGATGTGCAGACGAGGAAGCTGGAGCTGACGATTGGATGAGGTAAGAAATGTTAGGAAAGCGAGGAAGGTGAGAGAAATGAAAGGTTTAAATAGATATACCTTTCTCACCTTTCTGCCTTTGCATGACTGTTCCTCTGCGACCGCTTCTTTGCTACGCTCCTCTCCATGTTCCAGGCCTTCGAGATCGGGCCGTTCATCATCTGGTCCCGTCTCGTCTTCGTTCTCATCGGCCTCTGGCTTTCCGCTGAATTTTTCCTGCGTCTCGCGGAGAGCGCCAATCTCTCGCTGCAGCATTTCAAAGAACATGGCGTGTGGTACGTGATCGGATTTCTCTTGGGCGGGCGTATCATTGCGATGCTGTCGCAGTATCAGGTGTATCTGAAGGAACCGCTCAGGATGATCATCATCTGGGACGGGGGATTCAGCTTCCTCGGCGGCGCCATCGGCATCGGCGTGGTCCTGTACTTCGCCACGCGCGGGCACCGCTCGATCTTTTTGCAGTGGCTGGATGCGCTCGTGCCGGCTGCTACTCTGGGGCTTGTGTTCTCATGGATCGGTTCGTTCTTCTCGGGCGATGCATACGGCAAACCGACCGACATGTCCTGGGGCATTACCTACGACGCCATGAACGTGCGCTACGCCATCCCGGTCCATCCGGTGCAGCTCTACTACGCCGTGTTCTATTTTTTCCTCACGTTCATCTTGCTCATTATCCGCAAGCGCTCCAAGCGGGTGGGTGCCGAGACGCTCGTGGGCATCATCTGCGCGGCGCTGGCGACCTTCTATTTGGAGAATTTCCGGGGCGATTTCGCCATCCCGGTCTTCGCCACTCAGGTGGACTTCATTCTGCTCGTCGCGCTCTTTCTCAGCCTTGGCGTCTTCGCGGCGGTGGAGCTGAAGCTGAGCAAACGCGCATTCTTGCTCTACGAGCTTTTTCTCGCCGCGATCACGGTCGGCTATTTGCTTCTGCGTCCGTGGCTGGATCTCGATACCTACGAATTCCGCGTGAGCCAGCTCCTCGCCGTTTTGGCGCTTCTCGCTGTGGTCGTGTATGTCGTCGTCGAGCGACGCAAGCATCCGTATTTCTAATTTTCCCTTTCCGCGTATGCCGTGGCTGCAATTCTTTTCAGAGAATCCTCTCTTGTCCGCGCTGCAGGCAGCATTGGTCGCCGCCGTTGCGCTCTCGGTTTACCTCATCTTCTATGCGACGCGCGATGTCCTTTTGCGTTCTTCCTCTCTGGTCTTCCAGATTTTCTGCATCGTGCTCGTCGCTGTGCTTCCGATCCTCGGATTTTTCCTCTACTTGCTGATCCGCCCGGCAGAAACCCTCCGCCAGCGCGAAACATGTTTGCTGGTCGTGCGGATCGCGGCATTGCAGGAGCAAGCCAAAGGGAAGAAGCAGGAGACTGGTGCGAAGATGCATGAGTCAGTGAAGAAAGGTGAGGAAGGTGAGAAAAGATAGAAAAGTGAGGAAAGTTCTGTCGATTTTGATGCCGTTACCTTTCTGCCTTTCCTATCCTTCCTTTCTTTTCTCACCTCCGGTCCCTATTTCCTTGCGGCAAAAACTTTGATACCGTTCCACTCCCATGCGTACCTTCCTCCGTTTTCTGCGCCAGTTCCTCGCGTACTTCTTCTACCCGAACCCGGGAGGCGCCGCGTATACGAGCCGCTCGATGCTTGTGCTCCTCGCGCTTTGCGCATTGCTGCTGCTGCTCAGTATCGGCCTGCGTTTCTGGCGGACGCGTCTCAAGAATTCCATGACGCGCAAGCTCAGTAAATCGTGGTCTTCCGTGTCGCTCTGCTTCGGCATCGCGGGCGTCGTGCTGGTCGTCTCCCGCGTGGAAGACATCCAATTCCTGGCGATGCGATCCGTATGGCTCCTGTGGGGCGTCGCGGCCGCGGTGTATCTGTTCTTCCAATGGAGGATTTTCCGTGCGCGTCATTATGAAGTGTTGCCGGCGGTGGTGGCGGTGAGCGATCCGAGGGATTCGTATCTGCCGGGGAAAAAGAGAAAGCGCTGAAGCGAAATTACCAATCATGCAATCATCCATGACCAAGTTGCGATGGTGATTGATCCTGGGTGCTTGCTGATTCCATCCCCTGTGCACCCAAATTGACATTCATCCCCGGAGGCACAACAATGCCCCTCCTATGCCTTTGAAACATCTGACGGAAACGGTGCTCATTTCAGCCCTCGCTGCCGTAGTGCTCCTTACGGGCGTTTTGGTCTCTCTCTTGCCGGCCTTGCCCGGCGGATTCACGCCGTGGATCATCCTTTTCCTGCTGACTATCGCCTATCCGCTGAGCCTCTACGGGATGCTGCGAAAGAACCGCGCCGATTATTGGTTCCGGGCGCTCCACTTTTTGCCGGCGATCATCGTTTTGCTCTGGCTGCTTGTCGAGACCGCTGCATCGCGCATCGCGACGATGGCGCCGCTTGCGCATTCATTTACCTGGGGCTTTGCGGTCGTCCCCGTCATCCTTTCGCTTCTTCTCCTTGCGGCATTCTGCCTCCATGTCATACGTCGCCGCGTGCCGAGGCTTTCTATTTTGTCTCTGCTGCTCGTTCTTTTTTTGCTGCTCGCGGGCTATGACGTGTTGCACCCTCATTGGAAGCGGCAATTCGCCGCCAATGCAGGTTGGCTGCTGGCCACAGCGTCTGTGAGCTCGCAGGCATCGCCAAGTTCGCAGAGCATTTCATCCTCGATGATCGCGCAATTGCCCCGTTCGAGCGTGCCGGAAGAGGAAGCATGGCGCCAAAAGCTGCGTGCCGTCGCATCGGCGCAGGGGCGCATAAGCGCAAGCGCCACCGGGACCGTCGCCGCGGTGCTCTCCGGCGCCCCGGTCCGGCTGCCCGGTCACCCGAAGCATCTGCCCTCGGCAGGCGCGGGCTTCGAAGGATTCGCCGCGTTCTTTTTGGCGGGATATTGCGCTGTCATACAGAAACGAGCCCGGCGACGTTTTCAATAACGTGTCAGCGGTTTGCGGCTGGTTCGCTTGTTGGTCGATGGTGACTGATCGAGCAACCGGCAACGAGCCAACGAGCAACGTCGGTTTGTTCTTGCTATGCTATCGCCATGCCCTCCATCACCCACCTCCACGCCCGACAAATTTTGGATTCCCGCGGTACCCCCACGATCGAAGTGGACTGTGTGCTCGACGACGGGAGCACAGGCCGTGCAGCGGTGCCGTCCGGCGCCTCCACCGGCAGCCACGAAGCATTGGAGCTGCGCGATGGTGACAAGAAAATGTACGGCGGGAAGTCCGTCCTCAAAGCCGTGCAAACGGTGGAGAAGCTGATCTTGCCGGCGTTGCAAGGCATGGCCGTGTCTGACCAGCGCACGCTCGATCAGAAGATGATCGATCTCGATGGCACCCCGAATAAGTCCCGCATGGGTGCCAATGCGATTTTGGGCGTTTCCATGGCGGTGTGCCGCGCGCGCGCCCTGAGCGATGGC
>DAISLF010000084.1:0-4554 GCA_036820585.1 Candidatus Peribacteria bacterium
ATTCAGTTCATCACCGGAGGCATCCGGTCTGGGATCGAATCTGTGTTAGGTGGCGTATGGAGTCTCGTAAAAAATGCACCAGTCATTCCTGCTATCGCACACTAACTTTTGATGAAGTGATTCCTGCGCTACGGTATGAAGGATGAGCATGAACTTGCAACCAACGATCTCTTTCCGGGCTTTGGTTATTTCCGGTGCCGGACGCGGACGGAAGATCGGCACGCCGACGCTCAATCTCGCACTGAGCGACGTGCCATCGCCGCTCAAGCATGGTATTTACGCTTGCCTCATCCGTTGGTCCCCGGAAAACAGATGCTTCGCGGGCGCGATGCACTTCGGCCCACGCCCCGTCTTCAACGATGATACGGCGTGTGAAATCTACGTGCTGGATCAAATAATCGAGCACGCGCCGGCGACCGTGGACGTAGAAGTGCTGGCGCGACTGCGCGACGTCGAAAATTTTCCGACGCCCGCCGCATTGCAGCAGCAGATCGCCAGGGACGTGACCGATACGCGCGTCATCACCCAGCGCCATTTGGAATAAATCCAGTCCCCTGCTCTCTTTCAAAAGCCTGACGGATAGGCCAGAATGGCACCATGCTCCCCGGTCTTCTCGCATCCGCCAAGAAGATACTCTCGCAGCGAAGCTCTGTGCGCATCGCGTGGCACAAGCTCAAGGCGTTTGCCGGGGCATTGCGCTATGGATTCCCCGCGCGCTCGCTCACGGTCATCGGCATCACGGGCACCGACGGTAAAACGACGACTGTCGCGATGACGGCGCACATTTTGCATGCATGCGGCGTGAAAGCGGGCGCGCTTTCGACGGCATTCTTCCGGATTAACGGAGAAATTATCTGGAACGAAACACAGAAGACCTCGCCATCGCCCTTTGTAGTCCAGCGATTTTTGCGCCGCCTCGTGCGCGCCGGCTGCACGCACGCTGTGCTGGAGTGTTCGTCTCACGGGCTTGTGCAAGGCCGAGTCTCGTGGACCTGGCCAGCCGTCGCAGCCCTCACCAATACCTCGCCCGAGCATTTGGATTATCACGGAACCATGGAACAATACCGCAAAGATAAAGGAATTCTTTTTGAGATGCTGCGCGGCAAAGGCACGAAAGTGCTTAACGCAACGGATGAAACCTTTACTCTCTATACAAAAATCCCTTCGTCGCGCACCGTGGCGTATGGCAATGAGAAGCCACAGGCCAGTGAATGGAATACAGAACGTCTATGGCTCAGCAGCATTCACGCCTTCCCCGCTGCCACATCGGCCATCATCCATACTGATGCATCCATAAACGAAATGCACAAGCTCGGCCTTCGTATTGCCGGAGCGTTCAACTTGGACAATGCGCTCTGCGCGATCAGCTGCGCAAAGGCCCTAGGCTTGCCGCTCGACCAAGCAACGAACGCGTTGGGAGACTTCCCCGGCGTGCCCGGACGCATCGAGCGCATCGATGGCGGACAGCCGTTCTCGGTCTTCGTCGATTTTACCGTGACGCCCGCATCATACAAACGGACGCTGCAGACTGTTCGCAGTATGCTTGCGCCAGGCAAATGCCTGCTGGTGCTCACGGGCAGTTGCGGCGATCGCATGAAGGAAAAGCGTCCGCTCGTCGGGAAAACCTGCGGCGAACTGGCGGATGTCGTCGTCGTGTCGAATGAAGACCCGTATACCGAAGATCCCCAACGGATTATCGATGATGTCTGGAAAGGAATCGACCAGTCGAAGACGAACGCACATCGAATCGAAGACCGTCTGGAAGCGATCAAATTTCTCTTCGCCGCCGCGAGCCCCGGCGATGCCGTCATTCTTTGCGGCAAAGGCAGCGACACGCACATGTGGCTGGCAAACGGACAAGTGCCTTGGAATGAACGTGTGATCGCCAAGGAATTGCTGCAAAAACTCGCGCATTGAAGTCTCTACTACCATCGAACTCATGGACGATGGTGCCGTCATAGACATTGTTGCAGGAATCGACGAAGTCGGCAGAGGTGCCGTTGCGGGGCCGGTCGTGGCTGGCGCGTGCATCCTCTCCTGCGATCTCTATCGGCGACGCCATCGCAGGAAGCGGTGGTCGCCCTACAAAAGGATTCCCCCATGCGATTGCCTCATCGCCGACAGCAAGCAGCTGACGCCGCAGGAGCGCGCCGTCTCTTACGAATGGATCGTCGCGCATTGCGTAACGGGCATCGGGATCGTCGAAGCGGATGATATCGAATCGGACGGGATTTTGGCGGCGACACAGCTCGCCATGCTGCGCGCGGTGGAAGACCTGAGCAACAGACAACAACCAACGCTCTTGCTCGTGGACGGACGCGATCATTTTCAATTCCCGCATCCTCACCGCTCGATCATCCGGGGTGATGAATCAGAGCCCGCCATCGCCGCCGCATCCATCGTCGCCAAAGTGACGCGCGATCGGCTGATGGCCGCTTACCGCACGTTCTATCCCGTCTATGGTTTTGAACATCACAAAGGCTATGGCACGCGGGACCATCTGCGACATATCCGCCGACACGGATGTTGCCCGCTGCATCGCCTGTCGTTTCTGCGAAGAGTATTGGAGAAACGGCAAACTGCGCAGTCATCGGCTATGGAATCATGCATTCTTTCGTGAATGGTTTCCACACCAGAACCAGAGAATCACTCCCGCAATCAAAACGGGAATCGTGAGCAACTGTGCGCGCGTGAGCAGTAGAGGTCCGATGGCCGTCAGGGTATAATCCTGCGCCCGCACATACTCGAGCAAAAAGCGGTCGATGCCATAGAGGATCATGAAGAGCGCGAAGCTGCGGCCGTTGATTTTCGTTTGACCGTAGCGAAGATACAGATAGCAACAAAGCGCGATCAACAGATCGCCGATCATTTCGTAGAGAGGAGTGGGATGGCGCAAACCCCGGACGCCGGGAATCGCAATGCCCCAAGGCAGCGTCGTCGCCGTTCCATAGAGTTCTTGATTGATGAAATTGCCGATGCGCCCGAGCGCGAGACCGATGGCGGCCGGCACCACGACGATGTCCGCGATTGACAGCACAGGCAACTTTTTTCTCCAGGCAAGGATGCAAAGCATGATCGCGACGCCGAGGAAGCCACCATGGAAAGACATGCCGCCCTCCCAGACCGCGAATATTGTAAGCGGATTCGCGGCGAAGTACGCGGGATCGTAGAAGAGCACATACCCGAGCCGTCCTCCCACGATCACCCCGACGACTCCCCACGATAAAATAGCGATCCAGTCATCGCGCGCCAGCGTCAGCTTTCGATAGTGCTGCAGAAGAGGCAGCAAGACGAGCGCAATGATGAAAGCGAGCAGATACAGGAGGCCGTACCAATGCACGCTGAAACCAAAGAGCTGCAGCGCGACGGCCCGCGACGGGAAGAGGGAAAACATGAGGACACTCTATCGCATACGCTTTCGATTGCCCACTGCACCCAAGAACGCTTCGGCAAGCTCAGAACAAGCGGATGCTCCACTGATGGAAGAAATCTTTCTTTAGCACTTCGCCTGATACAAAAGAGGGCTTTGGGTAGGTGCAAGGCAGGGATCGGCAATCACATCTTTCGCACGATCGCCGTAATAGTGGGTGAAGAGAGGCGTCGCCAGGAAATATGCGGGTTTTGGCAGCTTGCGGATGAGCGTTTTCCTCTCCGCCGCCGTTCCCGCTATGAATATTTGCCAGCCCTGATAATCCCACGGCGATGCAAACACACCCGGACCGACGACGGTCTGACGCAGCAACCACCCGCGCGCCCCAAGCCGCCGCGCGGCGGATCGAAATCCCACGATACAAGCGGATCGCAGGCGATTCAGCGTCCGAAGACTTCATTGCGGTAGCGCAGAAGAAGATGCGGCCCAGAATAAAAATGCAATGCCGCGGCACGCACATCGTGCGGCGATAACGGCGAGGAAAGAAGAGAGTCAATCACCTCCAAACAATTCCGCGCATCGCCCGCTGCAAAAAATTTCCCCGTCGCATTGTCCCGTACCGCATCGGTCAATCCTTCCTCCGGCTGGCTGCGACCGGAATTCCCAGGGCTGCCGCCTCGATACAGACGATGCCAAAGCCTTCGACAGTACCGAGAACGGAAATATTCGGCACCACCAAGAGGTCCGCGTTTTGCATCATGGAAATTTTCACTTCATCGGAAGCGGACGCATGCAAACGCACTTGCTCTTGCCATCCCCTTTCACGAACACACCCTTCGAGAGCGGACTTCATCGGACCATCGCCCAGGATGTCATAGGCCGCATCCGGATGGCGCGCAAGAATCTGCGGAAATACTTCCCGCAAAAACCACCGCACGCCTTTACGCTCGATCAAACGTCCGACGGTGAGAAGGCGCGGGCAATTCCTCTCATTCGTGGGAGGCGAGAAAGAAATGCATCGGGCCAGATGCCGCAGGGAATGACAATGGTTTTTGCATCTTCCACTCCCCTCTTTCGCACTTCTTCTTGCGTTGCAGAACTGATACAGACAATCCGTCGCAGCGACGGCAAACACCACCGGAGCATCTGCTGATAGAGAAGCGACGGATAGATCACGTCCAAAC
>DAISLF010000085.1:0-4540 GCA_036820585.1 Candidatus Peribacteria bacterium
GCGGCGGCTCGTTTGGCGGCGGTGGCGCGAGCGGACGATGGTGAGCTCTCCGAGACGAAAGTATTTCTTCACATTTTTTCGTGCATGGTTCTCCAGTGAGTACACTGAAGGCATGCACGTCCGCTGCAGAATACCTATCGTTGGCCTCGGTTGCCTGCTGAGTTTCTCGGTCCCGTCTTTCGCTGCGACGCCTGTCGCATCATTGACCGTGCAGCCGTCTTCCATCGCTTTGTCAGGATCGATTCCGCAAGGCGCGCAACGTATCGGATTTTTGTCACTCCGCCTGACCGCTTCGTGTTCCGCCGATGTGATAGTGCATTCCATCACGATCCGTCACCAGGGGCTTGGCAATGCGAGCGATAGTGCGCGAGTGTATCTTCTCTCGAATGACCGGCGGCTCGCGCGCGGTGTGACATTTTCCGGCCGCGATGCGGCTCGCGCGATCTCATTCTGGCGGGCGACATCTCTCCCGCGGCCGATCCGGGCGGCGAGCACCGGCTAAGCGTCCTGAGTGCCGAGGATATCGCAACCGACACATCCTCGGTCGCGTTGCTCCCTTCCCGCGCATCCGCGGCCGCACAGACGATTGCCCCCGGGAACACGGGGCAGATCAGCATCGAGTATTTGCCGCTGCTCACCTCGCTCTCCTACGGCCAGAACCGGACGGTCGCGCGCCTGCTCGTCACGGGCGATCCCTCGAAAGATATGGCTTTGGATGGTATGACGTTCACCGATGGCGGCTCGGCGGCCGATGCGGACCTGCAACATTTTTCATTCGTGTTGCAGAATGGAGGCCGGGTTTCCGACATCACTGCACAGATGGCCGGCCGCACGGTTTCGATGCGGCTGACGCAGCCGCTCCTCATCCGGGCCAATGAACGCGGGAGAATCGATCTGCGTGCCGACGTGTTGGCCGGCAGACGGCGTACCGTGCAGTTTGTCATCGAAGAATCCGCGGACGTGCAAGTGCACACTTGTACTGGCACACAAGCGTGTCCTCAGGCACACTGATCTCCGGTCTTTCACCCTTTGCATGCGTCGTATTCTCCTCTGCGGATGTCTCTCTCTTCTGGTGCTTTCTTCCTGCGCCAAGCAAGGTGCGTATCCGCCCGATGAAGTCTTGCGCCGGGCGGCGCTGGCAAGCGCGCAGCTGCAATCGGCGCTCTTTGACGTGCATGCCGATGGAGATGGCTTGGTGAGTGGCAGCGCATTGCGCGCCTCGCTCGCGCTCCAGGGCACATTGCAGCAAGGCGGAAAAGAGAATGCCTTCCATGCGGTCTTGACGGGGAATACGGATCAGAAAAATATTCACTACGAATTCAGCGCGGATGCGGATGTGGCGAGCGCTGCCAATGGCGATATGGCTTTTCAGATGCACACGGCGGCCATCACGCCGCCGTCTGCGCTACTCCAGGATGGGATGACGGAGCAATTGCTTGGCAAATGGTGGTCGCTGCCCTCGGGGCGCAAAGATGCCGCGGCGGCCATCACGCCCGATCCCGCATTGCTGCGGGCGCAGTCGCAGGTCGTCAAAGTAACGCAAGACCGTGGCCTGGAGACGCTCGATGGCGATCCAATGTATCACTACGCCGTCGCGATCGATCCCGCAAAGCTCCTGACATTCCTGCAGCAGGTGGCGCAAGAAAAAGGAGAAACATTCGATGCGGCGCAGGCCGCGGCGGATCTGGGGAAATACCGGGCGACGGGCGAGCTGTGGATCGATGCGCAGACGTGGTACGTTCATCGTTTGTCGTGGGATATCCGCACCGTCGCCTCTTCCGGTCCGCTTGTGTTCCATGTGACTCTGACGGCGAATTTGCATGATCAAGACAAAGCGCCGGCCATTGCGTATCCCAAAGACACGACGCCCTTTTCGCTCGGTGCTTTGATGCAACATATAATGACAGGCTCCATGCTGCCGCCTTCCTCCGGATCATCCATTTCGAGAAGCTCGGCTGGGGATTCTTCGAAAGGCTCCGCTGTTCATCACTAATTTCTTTTTCCGCGTGCCAGAACCACTTGTGCCACCGGAGCCTCCTTCGCAGCCCACCATGGATGGCCTGAGCCATCCGGCGGCGCCCGAAGCGACGGTGCCCGCTCCGACGACGCCGGTTCCTTCTCTATCCCCGGAAAAAATAAAGAAAACGGAACGATCATTGCTCGTCTTCGGCGGCGGGATCTACGTGCTCTATGCGCTTTGGTGTGCGGGGCTCATGGCACTCGTGCCGGGACCCGATGCCGTCTTCCAGTCGTTTGTCTCCATCGCGCTGCTCAGCGTGCTCGTGGGAGGCGTGCTGTGTTTGCTCGTCGGCTGGGTCGTTCTTATGCGGATCTCCAAGTCGCCCGTCTCCATCGCGCAGCGCCAGCGCAGTCTCATCAAGGCCGTCATCGTGCTGACGCCCGCGATCCTCTTGAGCGCCGCCGTGCCGCTGATGGTCACGCGCCAGCCGTCGCTCGGCATCGATATCACCAGCCCCGCGAGTGCGGCCGATCTGGTGGCGCCCGTATCGGTGACGCTGAGCGTCCAGAAAGCCGCCGAAATTTTGCGCAAACGCGGTCTGCATCCCGTCAAATACCAATGGGACATCAATGCCGATGGCAAGATCGACAGCGAGACGGCCGTGCCCATCACCACGACTCTCTTCGATCATCAGGGCGTCTATACGCCCGTGATGCACATCGTATTCGACAACGGATCGTATCAGCGCGTCGCGACGCGCATCATCATTCCGCAGGCCGTCTTCACCATCACGCCGGCGATTCCCGTGCTGCAAAAGCCCACGAGCTTCAGCGTCGCGCAGCTGCTGACCGATCCCAAACAATTGGATACCGTCACCTGGGATTTTGGCGATGGCACGCCGTCCGAAACCACCAAAACCGCCGACGATGTGCATACGTATTACGCCGTGGGGCAGTATACCGTCTCGCTTGTCATTCAGTTGCTCAATAAAACGCAGGTGCCTCTCAAGAAAGTCATCAGCGTCCAATTGCCGCTGCCGCTGCCGTTCCCGGTCGCGCTCACGACAGAGCCGCAGAATTTGCTCGGCTCCGCGCCGTTCGGGACCATCTTCCAAGTGCAAACCGATACGCCGCTCAAGGAAATCCAGTGGACCTTTGGCGATGGCAAGACCGAGCGCGGTGCGGATCTGACGCGCATCGGGCATTCCTTCGAAAATCCCGGCGTGTATGCGGTGCTCACGGATGTGCGCAGCGCCAGCGGGCAGCTCGCGGAGCTGACGACCATCGTGAAAGTGACGACGCCGCTGTCGCTGAGCGATTTGCATTTCGAAGGAAGCCCCGACGTGCAGAGCAACAAAGTTTTGGGCGAGGTGCCGCTCACGCTTGCCCTCACGCCCAGAACCTCCGTGCCGCTCGTGCATTTCCTGTGGGAAGCGCCGGATGCGACATCCGCAAACATCCAAGGTGAAACGCTGCATGCGGTGTACCGCAAGGAAGGAACATACACGCTCACGCTGGTGGGCCAAGATGCCGATGGCAAAGTGCTGCGCCAGCCCATCACGGTAGTGGTGCAGCCTCCGGCCGCCGAGCCGGCCATTTCCGTGGATCCCGATGGCGGAGTCGCGCCGCTGGCGGCTACCTTCGATGCCTCCAGCACCTTCGTGCCGCCGGGCGAGACGCTGGCGGGTTTCAAATGGCTCTTCGGTGATGAGATGCAGGGCGGCGGCAAAGCGGAGCTGGGCGCGGCCAGTGTGCAGCATACGTATCAGACGCCGGGGGATTACACGGTATCGCTTACGGCTGTGATGGTCTCGGGCAAGGAATATACCGCAGAGCGCACCATCGTTGTACGCAAACCTTCCCTGAGCGCCTGTCTCACCACCAGCCGCGTGACCGTGCAGGCAGGCGGCGGCGTCCAGTTCGATTCTTCCTGTTCAACCGGGCTCCCCAGCAGCTATCTTTGGGATGTGCGCAGCGACAGCCAGACGGGAAACGCGCTCGCCCAGAGCACCACGCCTAGCTATGTGTATGTCTTCGATACCGTTGGGTCTTACACTGTGACGCTCACGATCAAAGACCAATTCGGCGACCAGGATAAGAAATCCATCTCCATTACCGTCACCCCATGAAACGCCGCGACCTTGTCCGCATCATCGCCCTCCTCGGAGTCCTCGCCATCATCTTCGGCGCCATCCTGCCGGCGCTGAGATAAGAAAGGAATGGCCTCTAACATTTCGAGAATAAATTCTCATTGCTCATTTTTATTCAGAGCAAGAAGAGAGTTGATCGCATTGGCGCTCGGTGTTCTTTTTCCATATTCCCAACTATTCCAAGTTCCCAACGGTATTCCCATTTTATCTGCCATTTCAGGTTGAGTGAGATTTAATTTTTCGCGCAAAGCAAGCAGGCCTTTAGGTGTAGCAAATACCGGAACTTCTTTTGTTCTTTTCTTCCTAGGCGAGACTTTCTTTTTCTCATAACCACAAATCTCTCGTAATTCTTTTCTTACTTCTGTAAATAATTGTTCACCGTGAATCCATAAACCTCACTTTCTTCAAACCATAGCCAAAGAGAGCTATCA
>DAISLF010000086.1:0-4510 GCA_036820585.1 Candidatus Peribacteria bacterium
CCGGCTGGGATGGGTGATCCTCGTCTTCCCGTGTTTGCTCCTCAATTACTTCGGACAAGGAGCATATGTCCTGTCGGGCCAGGCGGTCCTGCAAGGCCAATTATTTTATAGTTTGGTGCCGCACATGTTGCTCTATCCCATGGTCATCTTGGCGACTGCGGCTACCATCATCGCCTCGCAGGCGCTCATCACGGGCGTCTTCTCGCTCACCAGCCAGGCATCGCAGATGGGACTGCTCCCCAAATTCTCCACCGTCCACACCAGCGCCGACCATCACGGACAAATCTATCTGCCCGCGCTCAATTGGTTCCTGTTCGCCGGCTGCGTGCTGCTCGTCATCTCGTTTCATTCCAGCGCGAATCTGGCGGCAGCCTACGGCCTCGCGGTCTCGGCGCTCATGTGCGCCACCGCGCTCTCCATGCGCTATGTGGCGCGGGACTTGTGGAAATGGAACGGCATCGCGGCTACGGCCGTCTTCGGTTTCTTCACCACTCTCTGCCTGATGTTCCTCGTCGCCAACAGCATCAAGTTCTTCCACGGCGGCTACCTGCCGATTCTCATCGGCCTCCTGTTCTTCATCGCCATGACCATCTGGGCCCGCGCCAAAGACCGCATCGGGCAGGCGGCGGACGAGTATGTGGATAAGACGATCGCCTGGGTGAAAGAGCTGCGCGATGATCCGAGCGTTCCGGATCTGCCGCGCGCATTGGTCTTCCTCACGTCGCGGCCCGTCACGAGCATGGCTGACCGTGTCTCCAGCACGTTTTTCTTTTTCTTCAATAAATACGGCGCGATTCCTTCGCATCTGCTCTTCTACCACGCGCTGCAATCTCACGACAAAGCATATGTACGGAAGAAAGATCGCTTCGAGCATTTCCACATCGCCGATTGCGTGGATGCCGTGGTGATGCACTACGGATTCATGGAGCACGTCGAAATGCGCGGCGCATTGCAGGAGATGGAGAAGCTCGGGAAACTCGATATCCCCGCCGACCAGTGGATCATCGAGCTGCGCGAAAACCAGACCATCGTCCCGCGCAGCGCGCCCTGGTGGTTCAAGGCACGGGTGGCCGTCTACGGCTTGCTGGACCAATTCTCCGCGCCGGAACACAACTTCTTCGAGCTGGGGACCGATGCGGGCATCTCGCGCCAGCGACTCCCGATCGAATTCACGCCCGAGCGCGTCCTCTTCCGTTTTCCCAAATGGGAATTGAGTCCGGCGAAGAAAAAGAAGAAGTGAGCAGATGCAGATTTTTCATTTACAGATCGGCAACGCTTGTTATTGTTTTTTGCGCCTCTTCAGAAGTTCGCGCATGACCCACTGGAATCTTTGGCGGTTTCGTTGCGGATCATCATCTAAAAGAGGAGTGATCTTTTGAAACATCCGTATTTTTCTTGCCTGTTCTTGTGAAGCGCAGGGAAATTTTTCCTTGGCCTCTTTTTCACTTTCTTCCAGAATATAGCTGGCGAAAGCGGAAATTCTTTCTTGCGACTCTTGAAGCTGCACGGCGAACGCGTTCATCAGAGCTTCCTGCAATCCAGCTTTGAATTCCTGATCTGACAGATCATTCGCCGCAGTGGAAGGATTTTTACCCATAGGAAGCGCACTCTAGTGCTTTTTATATTTCTCGCAACTTCCTGTGCGATTATTCTCTTTTTTCCTCGAGAGGATGAGAAAATGTTTACACTTCTTCCATGTCCAAACTCCCCCGCAACTTTTACGACCGCGAGACGACGCTCGTCGCACAAGAACTCTTGGGAATGCATCTGGTGCGCGTCGCGGATGGAATCGAGCATGTCGGACGGATCGTGGAGACCGAAGCGTACCTGGGCCCGCACGACCTGGCCGCGCATTCGTCCAAAGGCAGAACCAAAAGAACCGAGGTGATGTTCGGCCCGCCGGGCCATGCGTACGTGTATCTCATCTATGGCATGCACTGGTGCCTGAATGTGGTGACGGAAGAAAAGGACCACGCCTCCGCGGTGCTCATCCGGGCGCTGGAGCCCGTGAAAAATATCTCACGGAAAACAAACGGTCCGGGTCTCCTGTGCAAAGCCATGGGAATCACCGGGACGCAGAATGGTCATGATCTGCTGAGCGACGATCTCTACATTGCAAAATCCGATGAAAAGCTTTCGATAGAAATCATCCGACGCCCCCGTATCGGGGTGGAATACGCAGGTGAATGGGCAAAGAAGCTTCTGCGGTTTTATGTGAAGGGAAGCCCGTATGTCTCACGAAAATAATGATGGCCGAAAAAGTACCACTGACCGCAGCTTGATCATGATTTTCTGTACTTTCTCAATCAATATCCAAGCTGATCGTCGCCTCTTTCTCCCTCACTCCGTACTTCGTATACCCTTCTTGCTCCAGCCGCTTGGCGAGCTCCATGCCGCCGCTCTCGCGGATTTTTCCCGCCACCATCACATGCACTTTGTCCGGTTCGATGTAATCGAGAATCCGCGCATAGTGCGTGACGATGACGGCCGAGAACTCCGGCGACCGCATGCGGTTGACGCCTTCGGCGACTATCTTGAGCGCATCGATATCCAGTCCCGAATCGGTTTCATCCAGCAATGCGAGATGCGGCTGGAGCAAAGACATCTGCAGCACCTCGGCCTTCTTCTTCTCTCCTCCCGAGAACCCTTGGTTGAGGAAACGCTCGCCGAACGCGGGATCCATGCTGAGCTCCGCCATCTTCTCGTGGAGAAATTTCCGGAACTTGATGGGCGAGATTTTTTTCTGCTCGGGGTGCCGCGCAGCCATCTGCGCATTGTAGGCGGCGTAGAGGAAGCTTCGCAGCGTCACGCCCGCGATCTCCTTGGGGTACTGGAAGGCCAGGAAAATGCCGAGCGCCGCGCGATCGGAAGCGGGCAACGCGAGAATATCGTTGCCCAGGAACCGTGCGCCGCCGCCCAGCACCGCATATTTCGGATGACCCATGAGCGTATTCACCAAGGTCGATTTGCCCGAGCCATTGGGTCCCATGATGGCGTGAATCTCGCCCTTCCCCACGTCCAAAATAAGCCCGTTCACGACTTCTTTACCTTCCACGGCAATCCGCAGGCCGGTGACGGAAAGCAGCGAAGACATATGATTGAATGAGAAATGAAGAGTAACAGAATAACAGAGTACCTGAATAACAGAGTACCTGAATAACGGGGATTCCATCGCACAGAGGTGTTCCAGTTCCTTTGGAACTCAGTTATTCTGTTATTCTCGCGCCATGCCCAAGGTCACGTTCCTCCATAACGGCCAGACCCAGATCGTGGAAACCCAGAGCGGCAAAACGATCCTGCAGATCGCGCTCGATAGCGGCATCCCCATGGAACACGCCTGCGGCGGCAACGGCTTCTGCACCACCTGCATGTGCAAAATCCGTACGGGCATGGAGAATTTGACTCCACGCAACGACCGCGAGGAAAACATGGGCGTCATCGATGATCCGGACCGCCTCAGCTGTCAGACGGAAGTGCAGGGGGATGTGACCGTGGAAGTCATTGAGTATTGAGGGCAGGAAAAAGTAAGGAAAGTGAGAAAGGTGAGAAAAGTGAGAGAGGTATCGAAGCCAAAAGCGGCATAACCTTTCTTCCGTTTCTCACCTTTCTGCCCTCTGTCTCACACTCTCGCCAAGCTCACGAGTTTCGCTTTCACTTCTTCGTCGTAAGGCTCCAGGCGATTGATGCGGCGGTAGGTTTCCTCGGCTTTCTCGGTAGCGCCCATCTGCAAGTAACACTCGGCCAAGAGATGGAGCAGCTCGGTATCGCGCGAGAGGCGGGCGCAGGCTTTTTCCAGGAGCGGCGCCGCTTCCTCGAAGCGCTGCGCGGCGATGCACGCGCGGCCGAGCGCAGATGAGCGTTCCGGCGATTGCGGATCGCGATTGAGCGCCTCTTGATATGCCTGACACGCTTCCACGTATTTACTTTGGCGGTAATACGCGAGGCCCAAGTTGGCATGGAACGACACGTCATCGCGATGCACGAGGAGCTCTTTGTACATCGCTTCGGCTTTGTTCTCGCGGTTGCTCGTGAGGTAGAGCTTGGCAAGCATCGCCTGCACATCGTAGGCCTGCGGCTGGACGGTGAGGGCCTGGATGTAGAGGCGCTCGGCTTCCTCCGTCTTATTCTGCGCGATCGCCTTGTCGGCCATGTGCACGAGCGAACGCACCTGCTGCATTTCGATGGCGGAGGCGCGCGGATTCTTGCGCGGCTTCGTTATTCTTTTCTCTTCCACCAGCACGGCTCCGCGCTCTTCGGCGAATTGGAATCGTTGGCGGATGCTGCGTACAAAGCGCCGTATGGCACGATTGCGCAAAAGCGCCCGCCCTCCTACCAAGAGACAAATGCCGAAAAGGGAGCCGGCGAGGACGATCACGTACATCATGCTGCGAACAGCGTAGGAGCGTATCACCCAAGATTGGCTGAGGCAAGGGAGGAATACAGCTCAGCCTTTCGAAGTTTCACGAGTCTTCCCCCCACCTCCCAACCCTCCTCCCCCTTTCTGAGGGAG
>DAISLF010000087.1:0-1988 GCA_036820585.1 Candidatus Peribacteria bacterium
GAGCTCGCGAGCTTCTATCACTTGCCCAATATCAAGTACAACAAAGTGGAAACGATCAAATGGCAGAACTTCAAAGTGGCGCCCGCGCCCAAGAATATTCCCGATGACGGCCTCTTTCTGGGCATCAATACGTTTCGCGGCGAGAAACGAAAAATCTACATGAAGAACGACGACCGTTTCCGCCACTTCTACATCATCGGGCAAACGGGTACGGGAAAATCCTCCATCATCCAAGTGATGGCGCGCCAAGATTTGAACCAGGGCAAAGGCATGTGCATCATCGATCCGCACGGCTCCCTCATCGAAGATATCCTGCCCTACATTCCCCGTTCCCGCGCCGACGACGTGATCTACTTCAACCCGGCCGATACGGAGCGCCCGCTGGGCCTGAATATCTTGGAAGGCAAGACGCCCGAAGAGCGTGACCTGATCGCGCTCGACGCCATGAACATGATGGTGAAGATGTTCGGCGAAGAAATCTTCGGCCCGCGCATCCAGGATTATTTCCGCAACGGCTGTCTCACGCTCATGGACGATGAAGACGAAGGCGGCGCTATCACCGATCTCGTGCGCCTCTTCACCGATGACGAGTGGCAGAAATACAAAGTGAGCAAGATCAAAAACCAGATCGTCCGCTCCTTCTGGGAGAAACAAATGGCCCAGACCGGCCAGCGCGAGAAGCAAGAGATGATCCCCTACTTCGCCGCGAAGTTCGGGCAGTTCACCACCAACGCCCTCATCCGCAATATCGTCGGGCAGACCAAGAGCGCCTTCGATATTTCCGACGTGATGAACAGCGGCAAGATCCTTCTGATGAATCTCTCCAAGGGTCTCATCGGCGACATCAACTCGCAATTGCTCGGCATGATGACCGTCACGAAAATCCAAGTGGCCGCCATGCGCCGCCAGCGCGAAGCCAATACCGAGCGCAAAGATTTTTTCCTGTATATCGATGAATTCCAGAACTTCGTGACGCAATCCATCGAATCCATCCTCTCCGAAGCGCGCAAGTACCGTCTGGGCCTCATCCTCGCGCACCAGTATATCGATCAATTGGAGAAAGACAGTAAGCTCAGCGGCGCCGTCAGCCTGAAGGGCGCCGTCTTTGGCAACATCGGCACCATGATGTTTTATAAGATCGGCCCGCAAGACGCCGAGACCTGCGCCAAAGAAATGGCGCCGGTCTTCAGCGAGCAAGACTTGGTGAACATGGACGCGTTCAAGGGCTCCATGAAGCTCTGCGTGGACGGCCAGCCGTCACGACCCTTCAGCATCGAAGTTCCCCGCCCCTGGCAGGACACGACGTACGTGAAAGACGTCCAAGCGGCTGAAGCATTTAAGCAACTTTCTCGCTTGAAGTACGGACGCGCCCGCGAATTCGTCGACCGGGAAATCATCCGGAGAATCGGAGGCTGAAAAACCAAGCAACCGGAAAACGGAAATCCTTTCACGCGATGTCCGAGAAGATGTTTCTCCTGCGCACCTATGAATGGCCGCTCCCTTGTTTGAAGAAAATGGAGAACCTGGGAGAGCGTTCGGCCCGCGATAACCTCTTTATCTCAGGGCAACTTGCGTCACCGGAACAGCATGCACGATCAGGCGATACTTCGCCGTGCCCACCGGCCAGCAGGTGAAGAGGATGAGCTCCTCGCCTTTGCCCGTGAACGGCTTGATGTCGTTGGCGGCGATCGTCTGCTGATACGTCACTTGGTAGACGTAAAGCGTGCCGTTATAGGTCAGATACACTTGGTCTCCGGCCTTCAGCTGATTCACTTTGGTGAAGATCTTCGTGTACTTGGATACGTCCCATGAGTAGCTGCTGCTGTGGCCGTAGATCATGATCTTGCCGCCGCGGCCGGGATAGCTGAAGAGATGTCCCACGCCGTTTTTGAGGACCGAGAGCAGACCGTTGCTGCTCAGCGCGTCCTTGGGATGGGTAATCGTGAGATCGGTGATGCCGAGCTTGGGAATCGTGATGGCGAAATTTT
>DAISLF010000087.1:1998-4356 GCA_036820585.1 Candidatus Peribacteria bacterium
TTTTTCTGGGAGGCGAACTGCAGAACGGATCCCGCCACGGGTGCGGACTGCGGAACTTGTTGCTGTTGAGGCTGCTGCCGCGGCGCTGGTTGCGGGGGAGCAGGAAGAGGCGTCGGAACGGTATTCGATGATTGCGGCGCATATTGCGGCTGCTGCTGCGGCGCCAATTGGTAATCCTGCTGCACCGGATCGGTATCCACGAAGGCCGTCAGATTCTGACTTGCGACGGTATCCATCCGGTACACCATGTCGAAGAATTCTCCGCGCGTGACATTCTGCCCCACGTACAAGTTCTCATCGCGCGAGATGATATTTTTGGCGAGCGCCGTCTGCACGTATTGCGTATACCAATCGGATCCGCCTTGGGTATCGGTCGCGCCTTGATGATAGGCACGCATGATGAGAGCGATCGCCTCTTCCACGCGCAGCGGATTGCCGGGGCGAAAGGTCCGGTCGTCATAGCCCATCAGAATTCCGGCTTCATAGCCCGCTTCCACATATGGATTGAACCAATCGTCGTGATGGATATCGATGAAGAGAGGCAGATCGGATGCGTGCTGGCTATACCACTGCACGCGGCTCTTGTAGGCATCTTCCATGGAAAGAATCACCTTCAGGGCCTCTGCGCGGTTGATAGGATCATACGGACGGCCTGAGCCATCGCTATAGCCGCTGACGGCTCCTTTGGCAGACAGCGAAGAATACGCATCGCTGTAGCGGGTGCCGGCAGTATCGGTCAGCGCTTCAACCGTACCTGTCGAAGAAGCCAGAAAAACAAGAGCGGCCAGTAAGGAAAGAACTCGCTTGAACACAGGGGGAACATGATACTATATAGATGATATTTGTCAATACTCTTTCCCGGAGAAAGGAGCCAGCTCTTTCTCTTCCCACGCGCATCCATAATACTGCAAGCATCGCTCTCCAAATCGGCATCGTCGGCCTGCCAAATGTGGGAAAATCCACGCTCTTCAATGCGCTCACCCGCAGCAAAGGCGCGATGGCGGCGAATTATCCTTTCTGCACCATTGATCCCAACGTCGGTATCGTCGAGGTGCCGGATGAGCGGCTGCGCAAACTTGCAGAGCTGGTGCATCCGGAAAAAATCGTGCCCGCGGCGGTGGAGTTCGTGGATATCGCGGGTCTCGTGAAAGGCGCCAGCAAAGGCGAAGGGCTCGGCAATAAATTCCTCAGCCACATCCGTGAGGTGGATGCCATCTGCCATGTGGTGCGCGTGTTCGAAGGCACCGATATCATCCATGTAGAAGGGAGCATCGATCCCAAACGCGATCGCGAAACCATTGAAACGGAGCTCGTACTTGCCGATCTGGATGCCATCACGAAGAGGATCGAGAAGCTGCAGGGCGCCGTGCGCACGGGAGACAAAGAAAAAATCTTGGAGAATACCGTCGCGCAGAAAATCGAAAAAGTATTGCAAGAAAATAAGCCTGCTTGCGCAGCGGAATTTCTGAAAGAAGAAGCATCGATTGCCGCCTCCTTCCAGCTGCTCACGCAAAAACCGATGATCTACGCCGTGAATACGGCCGAAAGCCAGATGAAGCTGACGACGACCGCTGCGGCGCGCCTGCAGCTGGGCCTGCCCGAATCCGCGCAAGTCATTATCATTTCGGCGAAAATTGAAGAAGATCTGCAGGATTTATCGGCGGAGGAGACGCAGTCATTCCTCACGGAGCTCGGGGTGGATTCCTCCGGTCTCGACCGGCTGATTCAAGCGGCCTACGGCGCGCTCGGCTACATGACATACTTCACGGCGGGCATAGAGGAAGTGCGGGCATGGACGGTGAAAAAAGGAGCAACTGGCCCGGAAGCAGCCGGCGTGATCCACACGGATTTTCAGAAAGGATTCATCTGTGCCGAGACTATTTCGTACAATGATTTTATACAGAATGGTTCCGAGCAGAAAGCCAAGGAATCGGGAAAGATGCGGCAAGAAGGCAAGACCTATATCGTCAAAGACGGCGACGTGATGCATTTCCGATTCAACGTATGAGAACGCGAAGGACTCAGAGAAGTACTGGAAAAAATGCACGAAAGAAGGGAACTGATTTTTCCTCTGAGTCCTTCGCGTCCTTTACGTCTTTCGTATGATCTTCATTGCCCGTCAGGAATCGTTCACATGCGAGCATTGTAGCAAGAGCGTTGAGCCGCTGGAGCGGTCGTTTGCAACGCAGGAGTTTCTCAGGTTGCGGCCCATTCCGGAGGAGCTGTCACGACAGCTGAAGGGAAATGTCGCGCCGGGGCGCCACCTCCAAGAATTGCCGCAGGGCACAGTGGACGGACTCCGGGAGGCCGCACAGCTTCACGACCTGGCGCCGATGCTCTGCAAATACTCGCTAGTGC
>DAISLF010000088.1:0-4326 GCA_036820585.1 Candidatus Peribacteria bacterium
GGGATATGCTTCGGCTCTGGTGGGATCTTATCATTCTGCGGCAAGCGCCTTAGCCATCCCCGTCCTTGCGATTGGTGTTTGATCCTTGGTGATGCACTTTGCCATTCCTGTTCCTCAAGAAATTTCTGCTACGCTAGCTGCCGCTTCCCATGCGCGTTCCCCTCGTCGACCTGCAGGCCCAGTACGCTTCGATCAAACCGGACATGGATGCGGCGGTGATGCGGGTATTGCATTCCTGCGCCTTCGCCAGCGGGCCGGAAGTGGAAGCATTCGAGCAGACTTTCGCTCGATTCTGCGGGAAGAAACACTGCATCGGAGTCAGTTCCGGCACGTCGGCCATCGAGATCGTGGCGCGCGCTTTGGGTATCGGACCGGGTGATGAGGTGATCATTCCCGGCAATACCTTCTTCGCCACGGCCGAAGCAATTTCCATTCTCGGAGCGCGGCCCGTGTTTGCAGACGTGGATGAAGCGACGGCGCTCATCGATCCCGCCGCCATCGAGCGGACCATCACATCCAAAACGAAACTGGTCATCCCGGTACATCTCTACGGCCAGATGGCGGACATGCCGGCTATCATGCGAATCGCGGAAAAACTTGAACTCAAGGTGATCGAAGATTGCGCGCAGGCCCACGGAGCGATGCTCGGCGGGAAAGGCGCAGGCTCCTTTGGCGATGCCGCGACGTACAGTTTCTATCCCGGCAAAAACTTGGGCGCCTATGGAGAAGCGGGCGCCGTCGTCACGGACGATGCGAGCATTACGACCTTCGCCCGTCTCTTCCGCGATCACGGCTCGCCGGTGAAGTACGAGCACGCCATCGTCGGCCGCAATGACCGTATGGATGGACTCCAGGGTGCGGTGCTCGCGGCCAAGCTGCCGCACTTGGAGCGATGGAACGAGCAACGCAGAGCGCACGCGAAGATGTACAGGAATCTCCTCGGCAATCATCCGCGCATCCGCATCGTCGAAGAACTTCCCGGCGCCCAGCCGGTCTATCATCTCTTTGTAGTGCGCGTGCCGCAGCGCGACCGCGTGCGGACTATAGTGAATGAGAACGGTATCGGAGCGAGCGTGCATTACCCGATAGCGCTCCATTTGCAGGAAGTGTATGCGTCTCTGGGATACCGTCGGGGCGACCTGCCGCACTGCGAGAAACTTTGCGATGAAATACTCTCCCTCCCGCTCTACCCGGAGCTGACGGCAGAACAGATCGGCTTCGTAGCCGACACCCTCATCCGCACTCTTGATGCACTCTGATATCCCACTGCAAAAGATACCGATGACTGAAGCTCTTCTGAGTCCTCTGAAGCTTCTGTTTCCTCTGCATCCTCCTAGTTGTCCGTCGCCGTCATCACCACATACGCCTTATACGTATCGGAGGGCACGATCACGGTGCCATGCAGGATGGCGCGAAAGCCGATATTCTCGGTATCGCCGCCGCCGGTCGTCTGCGTGTTGCGCTTCGCAATATTGACCGAAGAACCCGTGGCGACGCGCAGCCAGGCATCGGATGTTCCGTCCGTTCCCCAGCTCTGCCCGGATCCGCCGGGAGTGGTGCTGGTGGAGGAAAGACGGCCTGCCCAGCGCGCATCATTATTCACCGTCCCTGCGCCCGCCGTCATCGCGATCGGTTGGGTATTCATGGTCGTGGATCCCGTGCCGAGCGGCGCGATGCGATTGGCGAGCGACGTGAATGCATTCAGATAGCCCGTGCCCGTGCGGGATCCGAGCGAACCGGTGCCCGACTGCACAAGCCACGAGAGGGTGTATCCAAGGTTGCTGTTGGTCACCACGGTACAAGCTGTTGCACGGTTGGCGCAGTAGCCGAGAGCGCCGCAGCCGCCGGTGTTCGTACTGGAATCTCCCGTACGAATGATAGTGCCGAGGCTGACCGTGGCGGGGCTGCAATTGTTGCTGATACTCGTGCTGACAATGAGCGCCACGCCGACTGTTTGGGGCGAGCTGGCGGCCATGGAGCGTGAAGGCTCGGCAAAACCCAGCACGACAACATAGAGTGTCATAAGCGATGTCATAGCGAGCATCGCCATCCGGCCGATTCTCTGGAGCGTGAAGATATTTTTGTCCATATGTATATTTTTGTCTACATTAACATTATATAACATTTAATTTATAAAGTAAACACCTAAAAAACCTCTTACTATAGGCTTATGGAGGATATTTTCTACGAAAGAGCTCTCCCTCTACACATCGATTCTTATCCTTTCTTCTTGATTTCGAAGCGCGAGAAGAAGAATTGGACCAGGAACGAAACGAGGAAAATGGCAAAGAGCACGATGAGTACCGGCAACGCAGGAATAACCCAGAAGCTTGTTTGCAACGCCACGGTATCGGTGCCGTACATTTGGATTTTGGCGACGGCCGTGTAGCGCCCCAGCGCGAAGCGCGGACGCCAATCGAAGACGATGGTGCGCGAGGAATTGCGAAGAATGAACCAATCATTGACGGGAATTTCATCCACCACGAATCCGAGGATATTGTGAATCTGAATGACGCCGGTCGGGGTGGCATACACCGTGCCATCATTGCGAGCCGTCAATTCAAGGAAGGCCGGATAGAACCAGTAGATGGGAGCGCGGGAGCGCAGCGAGGTGAGCGAGGCATTCTGCGTAACCGGCCCTTTGACGGTGATGAGGAAAAGGATGCCGACGCGCGAGATGATGCTGAACCCTTTCGTGGATTCCTCGGCGGGCGTGAGCGCGCGCTTCAGCAGCAATGCGGCGTAATGATCGCCGGGTTCGGCGTTTTTCGGTACGCTGATGGTCACGGGCACATACGCCTGTTCGCCGTGCGTCAGCTGGAGCGACGGCACCGCGGGATGCACCCAGGTGCTGGCGGGGAACGGCCCCTTCTCCACGCCATACAGAGTCGTACTGTCGCCGCCGCGGGGATCCGCGGAGAAATCTTCTTCCTGAAAAAGATAGGAGTGCAATCCGGGCGTTCTGCTCGATACCTGCACTTCTACTGTTTGTTGTTCGCCGGGTGACAGCGAAATCGCGGTGCGTCCGGGTCCCAGTGCGAAGTCATTCATCACGGCTACGCCCGCTTCTTCATTGATGCGCACACCCGCCTTGGCGAGCATCGCCCGGTCCATGGTCCCGGTTGCCGCCGCAGAGGAGGCGCTGCTGCGTGATACGGGAGCCGCTGATACGTTTCCGGCGAGCACGGCGAAGAGGCATACGCAGCCGAGAACACGTCCGAACCGAATCGCAGTCATGGCAGCGATCGTACAGCAAGCAATTGATATCCTGCAACTCTCCTTTATAGTATGGCCCATGTCCCAACGCACCCTGCGTCCTGCCGCTCTCGCCGCAATCGTTCTCCTGCTGCTGGCACTCGGCGTCTTTGCATGGAACGGGCTGGGCTTTTGGTTTTTGTCGCAGCAGATCGATACACACACCCGCGAAGTCGCTCGTTTCTACCGCTTAGCCATGGGCAAAGACGTCCCCCCGCTTTCGGGCTCGGGCGCACGACTGAATGCGAAAGAGAAGCAGACGCTCGGCGATATGCGCGCAATCGATCTGACGGAGAATGGCCGCTCCCAAGCTGCCGTCCTCCATGCCATCACCGATGCACAAACCGCCTATATGCGCCTTGTTTCCTCCGTACAGGCAGGCGATGACTTGTCGCGCCAGCCGGCTCTCGCATCGCTCGCCCGATCGATCGGCAAAGAAGGTTCTGTCCTCCCCGTGATCGCCCCTTACAACAGAAGTGCCCAGGCTTGGAACAACAAGCGCGATGAATTCCTCGGGGAAATCTGGGCCGCGCTTCTGCGGCTCCCGCAACGAAGGCTCTTAAACACGGAAGGAAAATTGGAATACGAAACGAAGGTGAATTTTTGAGGTCATTCACTGGACACAATCCCTTCCATACCGCAGGGACTGCTCCGAACGATAGAGCATGACGGCCCATTCGCCGCGTGTGACCGGGCGATCCGGCTCGAGGCGTCCGGTGGCCGCGTCTCCCATGACTAAGCACCGATCGGCTGCGCTGCGCACCGGTTCTCCATACCATGCATTGCGGACCATATCGGAGAAGGGCGGCGCGAGATCCAGCGGCATCACGCCCAAGTATCGTACGAGCATGGCGGACGCTTCGGCCCGCGTGACAAAGGCGGCAGGCTTCACCTGACAGAAAGAAGCTCCATAACAATCGTTATAGCCATGCACCCATGCGCGTCTCGCCGCCAGTTCCAGGGCCGGCGCGTACCAGTCGCTGCGACGTACGTCTGTGAAACTCGGCGTGAATGCGACGGGCATCGTGAGGCCGGAGAGACGTGTGAGCATGGCCGCCACTTCGGCGCGCG
>DAISLF010000089.1:0-4303 GCA_036820585.1 Candidatus Peribacteria bacterium
CAGGATCGTGGCTTCGATCGCCCTCATCTACCTTGTGGGATTCGTCTACACGGATCTCGCGTTGCGTAACTGGAAAGCCCCTAGGGCTCTGCAGCTCATCGCAAGAATTTTCTGGTTCCTGCTTCCCTTTCTGGCGGGAGCGATCTTCGTTTTCTCTTTCGTGCTGGGCATTCTGGCTCTTCTGATCGTCCGACAACGGCGCTGGAGGCGCAAGCCTTCGAGCGGAACCGAGGATCATGATGTGTGAGGGCCTGGGCCGCACAAGATTGTGCGGCCTTTTTTATGCTTTTTTCTTCGCTACCGCCTTCTTCGGCTTCGGTTCCGACGTAAGCGGCCTTGGATCAGCAGCGACGGGCGCGGGCGCTGCGGCCTTCGCATCGGGCTTCTTGCCCGTCGTCTTCTCCTGCTCTTGGAGCATCGTCTTGCTGGGGAGCGGCACGCCGCCGCTGGCTTCGAGTCTGCGCAGCAGATCATCCATCTTGGCGATTTCCAGCTGGCTCAGCTCCTCGCCTTTCATCTTCTTTTTGCGGATCGCATTGAAGTCATTGATCCACATTTCGCGGTCGCGCCACTTGCGGTATTCCTCCAGGCTCATGCCTTTGGCTTTGGCTTTCTTCTTCTCTTCCTCTTCCTTCTCTTTGGATTTCTCAAGGCTCACCGCCCCCTGGCGCGCCGTGCGGGCGCTCTCCACCCAGCTGCCGATCTTCTCTTCCACCACCTTGCGTTCTTCGGCGTAGCGTTCGCGCGAGAGACGGCGGATCGTCTCCACCCGGCCTTCGTCTTGCTGGAAATCGGGCGGCGGCAGCGTGTGCACCGAGAAGGGTTTGCTGGGAATGCCTTTGATCATCAGGCGCATGTAGGCGTTATATTTGGGGAGACTCAGAATGTCTTTGGGCAGGACCATTTCCTCGAACTGCAGGCTGAGGGGCTCGGCGTCATCGGAACCCACCTGAAAGGACACCATGCTGCCGACGTTGCCAAAGACCGCATCGCGCAGCACCGTGCTCTTGTCGCCGATCAGCAGTTGATTCACATACTGGTGCGCCATGGTGAGGTTCAAGCGGTACTTGCGCGCTTCGGAGAGGATCGTCGCGAAGGACTCGGTGGCGAAATTCTGGAATTCATCCACGTACAGGTAAAAATCCTTGCGGTCCTTCTCGGGGATATCCGCGCGGCTCATGGCATCCAGCTGGAATTTCGTGACGAACATGGAGCCGAGGAACGCGGAATTATCTTCGCCGAGCTTCCCCTTGCTCAGGTTCATCAGGATGATCTTGCCCGTATCCATGGCGTGGCGCACATCCACCTTGCTCGTCACCTGCCCCACGATGTTGCGGATCAGCGGCGTGCTCAGAAGCTGCCCGATTTTATTCTGGATCGCCGCGATGGCTTCGGTGCGGTACTTTTCGCTCCATGTCGTGTACTCGTCTTCCCAGAAGCTGCGCACCAGGTGATTGGATACATGATCCACTACTTTCTTGCGGAATACGTCATCCGTGAAGATCCGCAGGATTCCGAGCATCGAGTTGCTTTGCACCTCGATGAGCGCAAGCAAAGCATTGCGCAAAATATATTCCATGCGTCCGCTCCACACGTCGGGCCAGAGCTTTTTAAAGACGCTCATCATGCCGGACGCGACGAGCGAGCGCTGCTCTTCATCGGCGCAGGAAAGCATATTGAACGCGATCGGGAATTCGCGGTCGGCGGGATCGAAGAGGATGACATCATTGCTGCGTTCCTTGGGAATAAATCGCAAACATGCTTCAACGAGATCGCCGTGCGGATCGATGACGGCGACCCCCTTGCCCGCCTGGATGTCGGCGAAGATCATGTTTTCCAGCAGCGTCGATTTGCCCATGCCGGTTTTCCCGATGATGTAGATATGGCGGCGGCGGTCGTCGGGACGGATGCCGAATTGGCGCCGCTCGCCGCGGAACACGGCTTCGCCCAAGACCGTGAGCTCGGCATGCTCGGGGTTGGCCTTGTCCATCAGCGGCAAGTCCACCGGCGGCTCCAGCTTCTTGGAGGTCACCCAATCGATATTGGGCGTCTTCACGAGAATATTGGGCACATGCCAGAGCGTGGCGATCTCTTCGGCCGAGAGAACATAGGGATGCGCCTGGAATCCCCAGGCGATCTGGCCGATTTTCTTGGGTGCGGACGATGTGAAGCCGTTACTGAGGGGAAGCGTGAACTGGCGGAAGCTGCCCGCGATCTCATCGGCTTTGGCGGCGGCTTCCAGCTCCGCATCCGCCAGCGCGATGATGCTCACGCGGATATTCACCTGGAAGAGCAATCGGTTCAGCTTATCCACGGCGCCGGTTTCTTTGTCCTCTCGTTCGTGGCTGCGCATGCTCACCTTATGCTCCTCGTCTTCGGTGGATTCTTGGCTGACTTCCCCGGTGAGGAAAGAAATTTTCGTCTGCATCGGACGGGCAAACCAGGTGCGGAAACCTCCCATCAGCAGATCGAGCGGCAAGAAGAGCAGGCGCGACCAACCATGGGCCAAATGCACTTTGGTGAAGAATTTCGCATACCCGCTCGATTTTTTGGAGATTCCTTTGACGAGCAGCGGCAAGAGCTTCAATGCCTCCTTGCGGTAATGCCCGCCCAGCGGCCGGATGACGACTTGGATGTGGCCGCGCATGCCCGGTCGCGGGTAGCGCACGAGGGTCGAGGTGATGCCCGCGATGGTATCGATGGACTGCCGCGTGACGACATCGGCGTACTGCGCATAGCGCTTAATGGGGAAGAGTTCGGACTCGCAGAGCATCATCTCTTTGGCCACCACCACTTCCCCTTCCTTGGCCGCGAACAAATCCAACGGCGCCATCTCGATCTCCGCATCCGGATACTGCGCGTAGAGCTGGCTCTCGACCAAAGGCGCGCTGCGCCGCGATGCCCGGGCGAAGAGCCCGATCTTGCCTTCGCTGAGACCGAGTTCCAACGTCACCGTATTCTGTTTTCCTCGCAGCGAATGCACGGAAGCGAGCACCGCCTCCATCATGATCGGCCCGCGCGTGGCGCTCACTTCATCCTGATCGGGAAGGGAGGGGCGGATGCGCAGCAATACTTGGTCTGAGGCAGAGGCCATAGAGAGAGTATATCAAGAAAGAGCGTGGAAAATTGAATGTAGAATGTTGAAACGATGTCGAATGTTCTCAAGCGGCAATTCCATATTCAACATTCCACGTTCTCCATTCATGCCGAACGCAGTAAATCCGCCACCAGCTCCAGCGCGACGGTGTTGTACGCATAATCCATCCGCATGTGGCCGAGGATGCCCACCATCCCTTTGCGGTCGCGTTGGCGGTACTCGGTGACGATCAAGCTGCAGCTTTGGATCTGCGGGAAGATATGCTCTTCGCCGATGTAGTAGCGCACCTGGCCGTCCACTTCTACTTTCGATAGCAACTCCGTGAGCCGTTCTTCCAATACCTCCACGACTCCGCTCGCGAGCGCCGGATTCTCCAGGAACTCGGGCTGCCGTAAAATATTGGCGAGACCCAGATAATACACGCCTGGCTTATGGGGGACGGTGGCGAAGGCGACATTGGGAATCATCTGGCTCAAGAGCCCCACGGCTTCGTAGGCGCGCTCCTGGTCTTTGTGACGGAAATATTGCTCGCGCAACGTCTCAAATTTCTTGCGGACGATCTTCTCTTCCCCCGCGATATCCATGAATTGCTTCACGAACGCGCGGTAGCCCCGGGCCGTCGGAATGCGCCCGGCGGAAATGTGGGGCTGCTCCAAAAATCCTTGATCTTCGAGGGCACCCATCTCGGCGCGGATCGTGGCGGACGAGAGCGTGAATGCGCCGCTCTCGAGGAGCTTCTTGCTCCCCACAGGCAAGGCAGTATGAATGAATTGGTCGATGATCGCCGCCAGGAGCTTGCTTTGCCGTTCGTCCATGGCCGAAGCATAGCACTCTTGGCTTCAGTCTGGCATTGGGGCATATCGCCCCCGATTGCCAAACTGATACACGGGTTGCGCATAGAAATCCTCCGGCAAGCCGGTATCCCCAAGAAAACAGCGCTCGGGATAAAATAGAAAATGACTATTAAGCTTAAGCGCAATGCCACCAAATCTGGTGCTCATCAGCGCGATTGATCGCAATACATTGTAGACGTGTGCCTTAACTTAAGGGTCAGTTTTTCTTATATAACCGCAAGCATTGAAAAAAGATGAGCATGGATTTGAATATAGAAAATAGAAAGACGAGAGTCTCAGACTCTCGTCTTTCTTAAAGCAGGTTGCGATCTTATTTCTTTACCTGTTGGACCGTTATCCGTTCCGTAGCTGT
>DAISLF010000090.1:0-4276 GCA_036820585.1 Candidatus Peribacteria bacterium
GTAGTTATACGCGTTGCTGTTCACGGGGCACGGCAGCAAATTGGCGTTATAGGAATTCACCGGATCATACGTATTCGCGGGGATGGGTCGGATGTAGCCAGGGAGTGCGACGGGAGCGGCGTAATCAAAATAGCTATAGTCGACGCATTCGCCGCGTGCGTTCGTGCTATGGCAGACGAAGCCCGGATAATTGCGATAGGGAAGCGAGAGATCTTTGGCCTGTGTTGTCTGGACGATGAAAGCGCCGAGGAGTAATAGAAGCGGCGCGAGCCTGCGGCGCAAAGTGGTGGAGGATGTCATGGTGAGCAACCTATGATTTATGACGAGAAACATCAATCAATCGTCCTTGCGGCTCGAAACATTTTGAAGAACAGGGGCGCATGGATTAGGAAGACAGTCAACACTGATATTGCGTATCTGGTATTTCGGTATCTGTGCAGAACTCCTTGTCTATTATGCTTACTCATTTCGATCTGGCATTTGCCCGGAGTACAATGCGCCCAATTTCTTCCCCCAATCTTTCTATGTGTTCTTCCGGTCGATGCATGGTTTGCAAATTTTTCACGGCTCTCGTTTTGCTTCTCGTCACGCTCACCACGGTGGCCGCTGCGATTGGCGTGTGGCACACGCATGTGATGCCGACAGGCGTATGGGTCTTCGGCACGGCTGAGGGCTCGCTCTCGCTTTTGGTGCTCATCGTCTCGCTTATGGCTTGGCTCAAGCTCTTCAAGAAAATGTGTTCCTGCGGCAGCAAGATGGGTTGCGGCACCGGCAGCTGCTCTTGCGGCATGGGCGGCGCCTGCATGTGCGGCAAAGACGGCATGATGAAAGAAGGAATGGGCGCCAAGTGCCCCGTGTGCGGCAAGAATCCTTGCAAATGTAAGTAAGACGAAACCCAGAAAACCGAAGAAACCGGGGAGTCCGAAGAATCGGCTCCTCGGTTTTGGTATGACGCGATGGAGCCTTGCCTCTGTATGACCGATTTCTCCGACAATCAGACTTTACGCATCAGTTTTTCCCTGTAGACTGCCTGCACTTCCGCGGACGGAAGCGCTTTTCTTTTGAACGGAGAAGCTTCCATTTTGATTCTCTCTCGTCGTATGAAAATCCGAAACATCGCCATTATCGCGCACGTCGACCACGGCAAAACGACGCTCGTAGACGCACTCCTCAAGCAGGGCGGCGCCTTCGCGGCGCATGAGCACGTGGGCGAACTCATTATGGATAGCAACGATCAGGAGAAGGAACGCGGCATCACGATCTACGCCAAAAACACGTCGATCCAATATAAGGATTGCAAGATCAATATCGTGGATACCCCGGGCCATGCAGACTTCGGCTCGGAGGTGGAGCGCATCCTGCGCACGGTCGACTGCGTTTTGCTCCTCGTGGACGCGCAGGAAGGCCCGATGCCGCAGACGAAATTTGTGCTGAAGAAATCGCTGGAGCTTGGTATCAAACCGATCGTCGTCATCAATAAAATCGACAAGCCCGCCGCGCGGCCGTTGCAAGTGGTCGACATGGTATTTGATCTCTTGGTGGCGCTGGGCGCCAATGACGCGCGGCTGGATTTCCCCTACATCTTCGCCATCGCGCGCGAGGGCATCGCCAAGAAAACACTGGAGCAAGACTCCAAAGATCTCACGCCGCTCTTCGATCTCATCATGGAGAAAGTACCCGAGGCGCAGCAGAACGTGGATGCGCCGTTTCGCATGCAGCCGAGCTCGCTCTCTTACGATAATTACTTGGGACGCCTGGCCGTCGGCAGAGTATTCGAAGGCAGAGTCAAGAGCGGAGATAAAGTCTTCATCAAGACCGCCGAAGGCGTCACGCGCACCGGCAAGGTCGCCAAAGTGTGCGTCACGCTGGGCCTCAAGCGTGTGGAAGTGCCCGAGGCGCTGGCCGGCGACATCGTCATCCTTGCCGGCATCCCGGATATTTACGTGGGTGAAACGATCACGACCGATGAGAACGCGACGCCCTTGCCCGCCATCAAAATCGATCCGCCGACGATTTCCATGAATTTCCTCGTGAATAACTCCCCATTCGCCGGCAAAGAGGGGACGCTGGTCACCACCCGCCACATCAAGGCGCGTCTGGATAAAGAGAAAGAAACGAACGTCGGTCTGCAGGTGGAAGACATGCCGGGCACCGATGCATATAAGGTCTCCGGTCGCGGCGAGCTGCACCTCTCGGTCCTTATCGAAGATATGCGGCGCGAAGGATTCGAGCTGCAGGTATCGCGCCCCGAAGTGATCATGCGGATGACGAACGGCGCGAAGGAAGAGCCGGTAGAGCATGCGATTATCGATGTGCCCGAGAGCTCCACGGGAGTCGTCATCGATATGATGGCGCGCCGCAAAGGCGAGATGCTGGATATGAAAACCGAGAACGGACACACGCGTCTGGAATTCAAAGTGCCCACGCGCGGTCTGCTCGGCTTCCGCGGGGATTTCATCATCGAGACACGTGGCGAGGGAATCCTGAGCCACTCTTTTTTGGCCTACGAAGGCTACAAAGGCGACCTGCCGGGCCGCACGCGCGGCTCCATGATCTCCATGATCACGGGAGAAGCCGTCGCATTCGCGCTCTGGAATTTGCAGGACCGCGGACAGCTCTTCATCACGCCGCAGACGAGGCTCTACGAAGGCATGATCATCGGCGAGAGCGCCAAGAGCGACGACCTCGCGGTGAATCCCATCAAGGAAAAGAAGCTGACCAATATGCGCGCATCGGGTACCGACGAAGCCATTATCCTGACGCCCGTGAATACCATGACGCTCGAGCAGGCGCTGGAGTACATCGCCGATGATGAGCTGGTCGAAATCACGCCGAAGGCCATCCGCCTGCGCAAAAAATATCTGAAAGAAAACGAGCGCAAGCGGTCGGAGAAGAAGTAAGACGCTAGTTCCAGAGCACTCGCGTTCTTCCTATAGTAAGCAGCTTGTCATGTGGCTAAATGCAGCGATTGTGCTTCGATACGGTCTACTCTGTCACACTGAATAGCTAGCGCCCTTCGCCGACGCTCAGGCTACACTTCGCGAAGGCATATCGAAATGCGAGTGGGCCTGCGCAACATGATATCTCTCGCCATTTCTGCTCAAGAAATTCTCATTCTTGCCAACCGGCATTTTTGAGTGATAAAACGCTAGATTTTGCTCTAGTATCAGCCATTTCAATTGCATTGAGTATATTTAATAAATATTGTATAATATATATGTGAGCCGTTATACTCTCCATTCCCACGCACCTATGCCTGCGCAGAAATTTCGTATTTTGTTGTTCAATGTCGGATACGCCACGGCGCTGGACGGCTCGCTGCGCAATTATTTTTTGCGCTTCTACCGGTACCTCTACACGCCGCGCACGATCATCCGCAAAGTGCGCCAGGCGATTTACCATTTGATGGAGCGCGAGAAGCCGGATGTCTGCTGCTTCGTGGAGATCCATCGAAAAATCGGCTGCGTGCCGCACCCGCATATCTACACTTGCAGCGACATCGATAATAAATACGGACTGCATAGCATCCTGCGACGCCTGCCGTTCTTTCGGGATAACTGCAATGGATTTTTTGCCAAAGGCGATCTGGCGTTCGAGAAATATTATTTCAAAAACGGCACGAAAAAATTGATCTACGAGATCCGCCTGCGTGACGACGTATCGCTTTTCCTCGCGCATTTCTCGCTGGAGCGCAAAGTGCGTCAGAAGCAATTTGTGGAGCTGCGCGAGATCATCAAGAGCTGCAAAAATGCGATCTTGTGCGGCGATTTCAATATCTTCGATGGCCGCGCCGAAGTGGAAGCGCTCGCCGAGGCGTGCGAAATGCGCATCGTCAATTCTCCCACGGAGTCCACCTTCCCCGCATTTCACCCGAGCAAGACGCTCGATCTTTTTCTTTGTCCGAAAAATATACGATTCGCAGAGGCGAAAGTGCTGAAAGGCATTCATGCATCGGATCACTTGCCGGTATTGTTGGAAATGGAATTGGCGTAAGGAGAAATTGTTGAAATAGTCATATTCATCAATTTTTAAGGGATTGCTACCCATCTAGACCCAACAAGAACCTCTTGTGAAACAAAAGCAGCAGCGACGCTTGCACCATGTATTCCTTCTTCGAGTAGCAATGTGTCCTGCGATGGAAGCGGGCGAGGTAGTGTCTGATCCAGGAATGGTAGGACTCGATGATGTGTGTTTCCTTCTTCGTTTGATGGTGTTTCTTCTTTAGACATGTAGCCATATAGCTACTGTTTTTAGCTCCGCATTTCCCGCGCCGGTT
>DAISLF010000091.1:0-4260 GCA_036820585.1 Candidatus Peribacteria bacterium
GGACGAATCCATCCGGAGGACTGCCGCGCCTGGGCGCGGGAGCACGGCATCGAGCGCCAAACGGCGGAGCTGGAACAAGCGTATGCCGCCGTGTTGGACGCCCGCATGCGATAGTGAGACCGAGCCGGCTGAATAACGATGGTGTGCGATCCATTTGCACTCCCACTGCCCTCGGAGATTCCATAAGGTAGACTATCCGAGTGATGAATAGCTTGAAATCGCGCGCGCAAGACATCTTTCGGCTGCGCTTCGTCCGCGAAATAGCAATCCTACAGAGCGGCATGTTCGTGCCGCTCCTCTGCGGATTTCTCTCTTCCATTCTCTACGCGCGTCTGCTGGGGCTGACAGGATACGGCACCTATGCCGTCGTACTCGCATTCACGGGCGTGATCGGCTTATTCACCAACTTGGGGCAGCGCTTCACGACCCTCACCTTCCTCGCGGAAGCGTACGGGCGTAAAGATCAAGAGGCGATGCGCAATGTCCTGCAGTACTACATCCTGTTGTCTTTCGGCACGATTTTCATGCTTGCTCTCCTCTTTGTTGCCCTGCCCTCCATCGCTCTGTGGCTCTATCACGGAACGGAGATCGGACAACTCGCGCGCCTCGTATTGCTCGCATCCATGTTCGATCCACTGTTCATCTTGCTCTCCATCTCACTCCAAACCGTCCGCGAAATCCGTTTCCTGACTATCATCGAAAACACTTATAGCGTCGTACAGCTTTCGCTCGGTATTTTCTTTGTGATGGAGGGGATGGGACCGGCAGGTTTGCTGGTGGGCTCTCTCTTGACATCTGTGCTGTCCATGGCGCTCGCCATCATCCTCTATCCTGTCGTTGCGCGCAGGCACGGTCTCCCTTCCCCTCGCGATATTGGGGCACTGCATGGCCTAGCGCATTTGTGGACCTACGCAAAAAGCGGATTGTGGATAGCCATAGATAAGAGCTTGAGCAACCTGTATCCGAACGTCTTTCTCTTCATCCTCAGTCTGCATTCTTCCCAAGCAATTGTCGGTCTCGTGCGCCTGGCCTTCAAGTTCGCAAGCCTGCCGGCTTCCTATGTGCTCAGCAATATCAGTCGTCTTGCCTCTTCGGTTGTGCCATCACTGGTAGCGAAAGGCACGCATCTGGGGAGAGACCTCATCCGTCTCTTGCGTTACTCCTTCCTCCTCCACTGGAGCATCAGCCTGCTCACAGCTATCGTCGTCCCACTCCTCTTCCCCATTATATACGGTAAAGATTTCGGGCCGGCGATCTATCCTTTCTGGATTATTCTTGCATCGCAGCTTTTCCTGCCGCTCTTCGCAGTCACCACGCCACTTTTCCGGCTGTACGGCAAAGTGCGTCTGACGGCTCTCTGCAGTCTGGTGGGGACGGCGGCAGGGCTTCTTGCTTTCCTCTTGCTCACACCGGTACTCCAAGCAACCTGGGCTCTTTACATCGCGATCTGCTTGTACCAGCTGACGACACTCTCACTGGTCTTCCCAGCAGTTGGACTGCTGCGAACAGCTTCCCGGCCGTCTACGACATAATTTCCTTTCGTATATGCGCCTTCTGCTTCTTACAGACGATGCATCGCCGGCTGCCCGCGGAGGAGCGGGCAGAATCGTCTTGATGCTGCGCGGCGCTCTCGCGCGGCGCGGCCACGAGGTCACGCTTCTGACCACCCATCAGGAAAAAGAATCGGCGGAAAAAATATGGAAGGACGGCGATGGTCGTATCATCAGCCTCTACCGACAGTATCCCCTGCGTGAGCGACATAGGCGTTGCCTGGGTGACCCCGCGTTTTCTGCGCTCCTCGAACGCCATATTCGTGCTCTGCGGCCGGATGCGGTCAATGCACACAACATCCACACGTACATGAGCTACGACAGCTTGGGCATCGCACGTCTTTGTACCGACCGGGTCTTCCTCACGGCGCATGATACGTTTTTGGTCTCCTTCCACCGTGTTCATCAGGATGGCTACCTTCGCGCGGCATTGGAGAACAAAGGATATACGATGCGTTGGCGGGAGCACTTACATGACGCCGGCCGACGATACTGGCCGTTCCGCAACCGGAGCATACGTTCCGCGCTTCGAAACGTTCGCACCATCATCGCGATCAGCAAAGCATTGGAATCATTCCTGCATGCAAACGGCATCGGGAATACGACCGTGATCCCCAATGGCATCGAGGAAACGTCGCCTCCTCTCCCCGCTGACATCCGGCAATTCCGAGAACGACATGCTCTGAGCGGACCTGTCGTTTTTTTCGCGGGAAGGATCAGCGAAGAAAAAGGCATACGGGTTCTCCTGACAGCGATGGAACAAGTGATTGCTACTCTTCCCAAAGCCGTCCTCCTCATCGCAGGCGACCGGCAGCGCCTGGAATCGCATCTTTCGATCGCATCGGGCCGTTTGCGGGCAGCGATCAGAACGACGGGATGGATCGACCAAGACGCAATGCGCGTAGCGCACGCCGCCTCTACTCTCTTTGTGACGCCCTCCCTTTATCTTGATAATTTCCCGACGGTCAATTTGGATGCAATGGCAGCAGGGAAGCCAGTCGTGGGAACGATCTTCGGCGGTACACCCGAGGCAGTGGAAGACGGGGAAACGGGTTTTATCGTTGATCCGCGGAATACCGCGGCGTTGGCGAATGCACTGCTGCGCCTCCTGAGGGATCCCGCGCTCGCGCAGAAAATGGGCAAAGCGGGGGAAGAGCGAGTGCACGATGCATTCACCATCGAACGGCAAGCGGAATGTTATCTCCGGCTTTTCAATACCCCCTGACGATACGCCACGCGCAAAGAGCGACGAACATGGAGTGGCAGGAATGTGCTTTACGGCTTTTCCCTTCTCATGGGCGTGCTGTACCATGAAGAGGCAAAGTATTTCTTAATTCCGTATAATCGACCGTTCCCGCCGTCCACATGAGCATCATGCAACCGGACCGAGTCTTACTGCGTCAGCAAATCACGCGGTTTGCCGGAGTGCTCACGGGAAAGGTATTGGACGTGGGATGCGGCGGATACAAACGCTATCATCCTCTCTTCCCTGCGGCGGAGTTCGTCACGCTCGATTTCGACGACAAGCATCACCCCGATCTCGTGGGATCCGCCGAGGCGATGCCGCTGCCCGATGGCAGCGTCGACGGGATCCTCTGCACCCAAGTGCTGGAGCATGTGCCGCATCCGGCAACGGTGATCGGCGAATGCATGCGCGTCTTGCGACCCGGCGGCAAAGCGCTGCTGACAGTTCCACAGTGGAACGAATTGCATGAGGAGCCATACGATTTCTTCCGCTACACGTGCTTTGGACTGGAGACTCTCTCCCGCGATGCTGGCTTCGAGATCCTGGCCACCGATCAGCGCGGCAAATACCACAGCTGTCTCTGTCAAATGCGCATCCGCCGCTGGATCGACAGACTGCAGCCGAGCAAACACCCTCTGGTCAGCGCCATCTTCGGACCGCTGACCAACCTCTACACACGCTACGCCGTGTGGCGAGATCTCCATGACCAGACGACCGCCAGCCAAAAGCATGCGCTGGGCTGGCTGATCCTCCTCCAGAAACCCGATGCACATCGCCCTGCTTTATGACACGTATCCGCCGGGGAGGCGACAGCGGCAGCGTCATCGCCTGATGGGCCCGACTCTCCTCTCGCCGGACGATGAAATGCCGAAAAAGATACCCGCTGGCTGATTTTCCAGAGCTGCTTTCGATTCTGCAGGAGACGGATGCCGACATGGTGGTGGGGGCCCGGCCGCGCAATCATGAGCACTTTCCTTTTTCGCATCGTATCGCCAAAGGCATCCTGCTCTTCCTTTCGGAATACCTGAGCAATTGCATGATTCCCGATCTCAATTCCGGCATGCGCGTCTTTCGGCGCAACGTGGCGGAGCGCTTCATGCCGCTCTATCCTCAGGGCTTTTCTTTCCATATCACGCTCGGCGCGCTCTGCAATGGCTATCTCGTCCATTTCCAGCCGATTTCCTACGGCAAGCGGCTCGGCAGAAGCAAGCTTTCGTACGGCTACCTCGGACTGCAGATTGGGCTCTGCGGAGTGCTGGCGGAGGTGATGGTGAGAAACCGAAACCTGCAAAAGAATGCGGAATGTTGAATGTGGAATGTTGGACGTCCTCACTCCTGCGAGGCAAAGAATTATGTCTTTCTACGTTCTACATTCTTCTCAAATAAGCTTCGCATGGAGACTCTTGCGCAGTACACTCATTGTCATGAGCAAGCTCTCCATCTTCTCCGAGCTTTGGCGTTTCC
>DAISLF010000092.1:0-4241 GCA_036820585.1 Candidatus Peribacteria bacterium
GGCTTGAGCGAACGCGAAAGCATCTTCCATGCGCGCATGCGGCAGCGGCAGCTGCAAAAAACCGAGCGCGACCGGCAAGGGCGAGGAGGCGAAAATATCCGTCGGAGCAGCGTTTGATTGCAAACGGCCCAGCTGCTCTGCAGTAAATTCCTGAGGCAGAGGAAGAGCCGAGTGCAATGCCGATACGGTGGCATCCGGCGACAGCGCAGATGGCAATGCGGAGAGATCAAAACGCTGCTGCATGCCCTGCGGCACCACCGATACAAAAGAGCCTGCGTGAAACAGCACGGGAGTAGAGAGAGCCGCAACCGTCAGGGCCTGCGTATCCGCGGTGACATGCATCGCGCCGTGAAAGCCCGTGAGCTGCACCCTGCCCGTAGCGATACGCGTAATCCCCTCTCCAGCAGCCAGCACGGCCCCTTGGGTGAGGAGCAATGCTCCGCCCGTGCCTGTCTGCCCGTGTGCTCCAGCAAAGAGAAATCCGTATGTTCCATCAGGCTCGGCAAACGATTGATTTCCTGAGGAGGATGCCTGGATATCCGCGCCCTGCACGGACGCCGAATGCCTGCCTTCGACGCCCGCGAGCATGAAGGGCAACATGAGCAGACAAAGGAACACCGGAAAGACCACGAAATGACGGTGAATACGGTCGCCTGCGGCAGGGAAGTTGATATTCATTTTTCCTCTTATTATAGCAGAAAAACAGGTTCTTTCCAAGATGCCGTTCCTGTGTGCCTCTCTCCAATTCCAGCTCTGAAAAGTTGCCGGTCAGCTCATTGCTGGTTGCCGATTCAGCCGTGTATCCAGCGACGAGCCAACCCGAAACAAGCAACTTTCCCGCGGAGCTTTACCTTGAACCAATACCGGGACTCTGTGACGATGAGGCCATGCGCATCCTTGGCATCGATCCCGGCCTCGCCACCGTGGGACTCGGCGTGATCGATGCCACCTCGGCACACGATATCCGCGTCGTGGAATGGCTGACGCTGACGACGGCGCCCACGCTTCCTTTTGCAGAGCGCCTGGCGGAAATCTACGCCGACCTGACTGCATTTTTGGCGGAGACAAAGCCGGAGCTGGCCGTAATCGAAAAACTTTTTTTCAAAACAAACCAGCGCACGGCGATCGATGTGGCGCAGGCGCGCGGGACCATCGTGCTTGCGGTCGCGCAGCGCAAATTGCCATATCTGGAGCCGACCCCGCTGCAGCTCAAATCCTGCATCACCGGCGATGGGGCCGCCACGAAAGGCCAAGTGCAGAGGATGCTCGTGCGGATGCTGAGCCTCTCTTCCGTCCCCAAGCCCGATGATGCCGCCGATGCATTGGCGCTGGCGGTATACGGAGCAGTACAGAGACGATTGGAATAAAGACTCCGACGGCCCAGAGGATGCAGAGGAAATGACGCAGATGTTGCTCTCCACGAAGGTGATTTTTCTTGTGAGTCCTCTTCGTTTCACATCTCATCTCTCTTTCCTCTGGGCTTCGAAACAAACGGCCGCAGTTCACTGGTGAGGTTCTTGCGCACGGCGCTGTCCACTTTATCCAGATAATGCTTCAGATCCTGCGCGTAGATCACCGATGGGAAACAGCTCCGTTTATGCGCATCGGCGGTGCCGTAGCGAATGCAGAGCGGCCGCGAGCGGAAGAAGAAATCCAGGATGTTGCGCGTGCCCAGGAAACTCTCCTGGTACTGCGGCCATTTGATGGTGGTGAGATGCGGATGGAAAAGCGACGTGGGCGTCTGCGACAAAATACGATCCGTCGTGATACGCAGCGACGCATGCCGCCATACGTTCCAACGCATGAACGATACGATGCCGTAGCAAAATAAGAAGAGAAGCCCATACGCATACCAGGAAAGAACAATGCCCCATGCAAAGTAGAACAGCGCAAACGCCGCGCCTGAAAGAAAGAGATCTGCAATGACTGCATCCACAAAACCGCGCAGTACGCTCACCACCAGCACGGCCGGCGAAGACCGCAGGCTACAGAGGAGCTTCTCGCCGTCATGGAGGAAGAGACGATCTTCTATGCGCGATAGCATACAGCACGCTGGAAGAAATCGAAGACTCAAACAATTTTTTGCTGGTTTCTAGTCGGCTCGTTGCTGGATACATGACTGAACCAGCAACTAGTTAACCAGCAACAGATGTCATCGCCTTCCCCTTCTCCACCCGCCATATCTTCCCGGCCGCCCCGCCGTCCGCGGGCAGATGCGTCATCGTCATGAAGACCTGGTGCCCGGCGAATGCGCTCTCCACGCGCTCGCGGTGACGGTCATCAAGCTCGGAAAAGATGTCATCGAGCACGATGACCGGCTTCTCGCCTCTGCGCAGCTCCAGATAGGACGCTTCCAGGAAGAGAAGCGCGAGCACCGCCACGCGCTGCTGCCCGCGCGAGGCGAAGGACGGCAGCAAATGGCCGTCGGCTTCCAGCTGCCAATCGTCTCGATGCGGCCCTGCCGTCGTGGATTGTAAAATGATGTCGCGCTCGGTGTTCTGCGCAAAGGATGCGAGCAGATCGGATTCCAGTCCGCCGAGCGTCCGGGCCGTGCTGCCGCTGCGCTGGTACGCGATGCCCACACTCTCCCACTGCTCTGCGAGTGCGCGCGTTTCTTCGGTGAGGGTGAGGAGAAATGTTTCGGTAAGCTCCAGGCGTTGGAGCGTAATAAGAGCGCCTTTGCGAGCCAGCTCTGCGTTCCACGGCTCCAAGTGCTCGCGCTCGGCTCGGCCGTCCGCGCAGGCCTTGAGAAGGGAATTGCGCTGCTTCAAGATCTTTTGATACTCCATCAGCGCCAGGAAATATTCCGGCGATACTTGGCAGAGAATTTGATCCAAAAACCGCCGCCGCTCGGCGGGAGCGCCCGTGAAGAGCGACAGATCCTGGGGCAGAAAGATGACCGTAGGCAATTCGCCGACCATGGCAGACAGCGGCGTGCGCACGTCATTGCGAAAGCAGACTTTTTGGCGCCGCGGCGTGACTTGGCTCACCACCTCCAGATCGCGCTCCTCGCCGCGGTCACTGCGGATACGGCCGCGCACGCGGTAGAACTCCGTCCCCCATTGTTTCACATCCTGCTCCTCCAGCCCGAGAAAGGATTTGGTGAGCGACAGCACCGAGATGGATTCCAAAATATTTGTCTTGCCGCTGCCGTTCTCGCCCACGAAAAACTGGACATCGCGCTGCGAGAAATCCAGACGAAGGCTGCCGTAATTGCGGAACTGATCGAGGGTGAGAGAGAGGAGACGCACGGCAAGGAACTCTGGGAACGAAACGAGAACACGGTGAAACGCGGCAGGAAATGATTGTCATCGATTGAGAGCGGTTTATCAATTCTTTTGGATCTTTTGCGCCAGTGCGGCGGCTTCGTCGTAGAGCGAACGAGCGAGCGATAGATACTGCTCGCGCCGGACATAGGACGCAAGCTGGCTCGGCCGGATCCATACAAACTCGTCGATTTCTTTTTGATCCACTTGCACCTTCGTATCCGCGGGTGCGAGCGCATACACGTAGACGATGCGCTGTCCTTTCACATCATCCGGGCGAAAGCGCCGGAAAGAATTCGGGAAATCATACTGATAGACCTTCTCGCTCTTCCCCAGCACCTGGCAATCCGTGAGCGACGCCTCTTCCTGCAGCTCGCGCAACGCCGCCTGCAGCGGGGTCTCGCCCTCCTCGATGCCGCCCTGGGGCAGCTGCCAAGCATCATGCTTGCGCGGCTTATGGAGCAGCAGCAAATCGTAGACGACCGAAGAGCCGTCCGGTGCGTACACCTGCGACGGGCGCAGAAGCAGAATCGATGCAGCCTGGCGATACACATCAGCCATGGGCAGAAGTATACGGGGTGTGATGGAAAGCTGCCAACGAAAGGTATCCGACGAAACCGAAGAGCCCCAGGACTGCGATAATGAATATTTCGTTGGTTTCCTTCAAAAGGAAAAAGAGCATCGCAACGGACAAGCTAACCTGAAGTTTAGTTCGAATGTCTCTCTTCCTTCAATTTCAGCGGCTGATGCTTGCGGCAATCGGCGCAGTATTTCTCCAGCTTGAAGTCCTTCCACGACACGCCGTCCTTCTGCTTATGCAGACGGACAGTCGCGACGCGGCTGTTGCATTCCTTGCAGGAGCCCATAAAAACGGTTCTCTTTCCACGCGGCATAGTTCCGAGATTTTACTGAGAGACAGAGGCACATGGACGGCCCGCTGATCGAAGAGTTCGAGCTCGCCCTTGGCGGGATCCG
>DAISLF010000093.1:0-4210 GCA_036820585.1 Candidatus Peribacteria bacterium
TGATAGCTCTCTTTGGCTATGGTTTGAAGAAAGTGAGGTTTATGGATTCAGGGTGCGGTATATTGACAAAGGAAACTCATTAATTTATAATATTACCATGTCATCTACTGCTGAACATACGCCTGATGATGAAGTGGATTTAGGAGCTTTGAACCGAGAGTCGGCAGAGGGAGATACGGCTGAGCTTCCGGGAAATCAAATGGCAGTGAGAGTATATATGGAAGAAATGATTAAATCCGCGGAAGCTGCATGGGATGCAAATGAAATTGGTACTTTTGACACCGAGCTTCACAAAGCGATGAAGCGCTTGCCGGAGCTGCCCGATGTTCCTGCCAACGATCATCTGCGAGAGCGCCTTTGGGAATTGCAATCTGCATTGATTTCATATTTCTTGGCATTGGCATCGGATGTTATGAATATGGAGCCTCCCGATGGGAAAAAAGCAGCCACTCTTCTCTGGGCCAGGCAAAGTCTTGATGAAGCAGAAACGCTTTTGAAGAAATGCCCTGAGACGGGAGAATTCACCGCTCTGCGTGGGCGGCAGAGCGTGCTTCGCAGCAGACTGAATGCCGCCGATATTTCGCACCTTACACTCGCAAAGATAGCAGGATCTCTTAATCTTCATCGTGCAATCCCGGAGCTGTTTCAAGTGGAATTGAAGAGAATCCTATCCGAAACACAGTCGGCCGATGAGCGGTTGAAAATCTTGGAAAAGCAAATGCGAACGGATGCAAAATTGATCGCAGAGTTGCAAGAGAGGCTCAATCGTCAGGAACCGCGGAGCTGATTGACGGCTTGTAGAATGGCTCCGGGTAATACTTCAATTTCATCTTTCGTATTGTAGATCCCAAATGATGCGCGCGTGGACGCCGCGATGCCGAGGCGGCGGTGGAGCGGTTGCGCGCAATGATGGCCGGCGCGCAGGCAGATGCCTTGGCGGCCGAGGATTTCGGTCAGGTCATGCGGATGGACGTCATCGATCACGAAGCTCACGCAGCCCGCGACATCGTGCGTATCTTGTGGGCCGAGAATTTTCAAACCACGGATGGAACCGAGCGAGCGGATAGTTTCCTCGAGCAACGTCCGGTCGTGCGCGATGATGTCATTCCAATGGTATGCCGATAGCCACTCGATGGCCGCGGCCAATCCCACGGCGTCCGCTACGGACTGCGTGCCGGCTTCGAATTTCTGCGGGATCTCGGCGGCCGTGTAGAGCTCTTGTGTCACATGCTCGATCATCATGCCGCCGCCGAGGAAGGGAGGAATCGCCCGCAACAAGTCGAGCTTTGCGTAGAGCACGCCGATGCCCATGGGTCCGTAGAGCTTATGGCCCGAGAAGGCGAGGAAATCGCAATCAAGCATCTGCACATCCGTGGGTCCGTGCGCGACGGATTGCGCTGCGTCCACGAGCACGAGCGCGCCCGCGCCATGCGAAAGCCGGATGATCGTCTCGAGCGGCGGACGGATGCCGAGCACGTTGCTCTGCGCCGTGATGGCGACGAGCTTCACGCGCTTGGTCGCGAGGAACTCTTCCAGAATTTCCAAGCGCAGGCGTCCGTCGTCATCACAGTCGATCCAGCGGATCTCGATACTGTGTTCTTCCTGCAATTGCAGCCAAGGGACGATGTTGCTGTGGTGCTCCAGTAGGGAGAGAACCACGATGTCGCCTTTGCGCAGGTTTTTCTTTCCCCAGGTGCGCGCCACTAGATTGATGCTCTCGGTAGCGCCCCGCGTGAAGATGATTTCTTCACCATACTTCGCATGCAAAAATTTCTGCACCGTGCCGCGTGCGCCTTCGTATGCGACAGTCGCGCGCTCGGCGAGCACGTGCATGCCGCGGTGGGCGTTGCCGTTATCGTGCGTGTAATAGTTGTGCATCGCCTCCAGCACGGCATCCGGCTTCTGCGCCGTCGCGGCGGAATCCAAATACGTCAGAGGATACCCGTCAATTTTCTTCTGCAAGATCGGGAATTGCCGGTGGATGATATCCACGTCCAGAGCCATGGGAGATGAGTATAGAGAAAAGAAGCAGATCCGTTTATCAGTTTCCGGTTTGTTCGTTCTTCGTGTAAAACCAAGAACGAAGAACGAGCAAACGAATACTCGTTCCTTTGAGAATCCCGTGACCTCCTCTTGCGCCCGGTCTACACTGCCAGCCAATGAAGCCACGAACCGTTCAAATTTTGAGCATCTCCTTTTTTGCGGCGCTCCTGCTGTGGGGTCTCTACACGTTGCTCTGCTATATCGGGATGCCGATCCATGCGGCCGTTTTGCTCACGGATTCCGCCAATCAAATGGTGAATACGGCCTGCGGGAGCGGCACGGATCATTTGCTCTGCCGCGGCGCGTACTCGTTCTTCCCGTTCCTGCTCCATACGGTCGGGCGGGCCCAGCCGTTTCTGTGGTATGTGGTCATCAGTCTCATCGTATACGCGCTCTTTTTAGCGTGGCGATGGTTTGTGGATTCGCGCCTCACGTTCGCGATCACCTGGAAGCCGTGGAAGATGTATGCGCTTTTCCTGGGCGCTCTCTGGCTGCTTTTCACGGTTCTCAGCTACGGCAGCGCGGATGGCCGCCCGACGCGCACGTTCTTCGAGCCCTTGCCGCAGATCTACTCGGTGAGCCCGCAGGGGTTGCAGGCGCTGGTGGATGATTATCATAGCCTCGACAGCCGCGGATGCCTGGCACAGCAGCCCGGCGACGCTTCGGGTGCGCGGGTCTATACGCTGCGCGAATGGTGCGTCCAATCATCCTTCGTCACGCGCGTGATGACGCAAGTGGCGTTCGTCACGATCGTGCTCTTCGAATTCCTCATTCTGGGGAGCGCGATTCTGGGGCTTCTGCGTCTGCGCTTCGATCGCCTGATGGTCCAGGCACTCGTCGCCGTCACGCTGGGGGCCTGCGGCTGGATCATGCTGCTCTGGTCGGGCGCCGTCTTCGGCATCTATACCGCCACCTTCGGATGGGTGCTCGCGGTCCTCGTGCCGATATTGTGCTACGCCGACGTGATCCGATGGCTGAAGCATTTCTTCCGCCATGAATGGAGAGTGGAATACCGCTGGCACGATCTGTCGCTCCTGCTCGGCTGGTTTCTTCTCAGCTATATCGCGCTCAATTTTCTCACGGTCGTGCGTCCGTTCCCCATCGGTTGGGATGACCTGGGCAGCTACCTGAACCGTCCGCGCCTGCTCGTGAGCTACGGGCACTTCATCTTCTCCATGACGACTTTCGAGTGGGGATATATCACCTCGCTCGGGTTCCTGCTCTTTGGCTACCAGAGCATCTTTGGCGCGACCGCATCCATGATGGCCAATTGGCTGGCGGGCTTATTGGCGCTCCTGAGCGTTTTTGTGTTCACCAACTCCTATCTGGGCCGCCGGACGGGGCTCATCGCGACGTTGCTCTACTACACGCTGCCGCTCGTGGGGCATTTCTCCTTTGCGGACATGAAGATCGATAACGCGGTCTTCCTGATGGGCGCCGTGGCGACGCTGCTGCTTTTCTTGCCCCTCTTCCCGCGCGAGACGGATCCGGACGACGCAGCGGATGCCCTACCGCCCGAGAAAGAAAAAGACCGCTGGAAATACTTCTTGCTTGCGGGCCTCTTCGGGGGCATCGCCTTTGCCATCAAGGTGACGGCCATCATGGTGCTGATGCCGATGGGCGCGATTCTGCTCGGCACAATGCTTGGCTGGCCGGCGTTCGTGGGCGGCTGTTTCCTCGCATTCTTCGTCTACTCCGAAATCGGCGGCTTCGATATCACGACGATCGCGCAGAGAGTCGGTGGCGGGCTGTCAGCGACAGAGCTTTTGGTGCCGGTCTTCGTGATCGGCTGCCTGCTGCTCGGCCTCGCGTTTGTCAGCTACGCGCTTTGGCGTAACCGCGCGCGCGCGAAGATGCTGGGCCTCTCTATAGGCGTCTTCGTCGCCGGCTTCGCCATCGCCATCGTGCCCTGGGTGGAGCATAACAATATCCTGAGCGGCCATATCATCCCGCGCTTGGAGCTGGCGGCGCCGGATACGCTCACGCCCGCCATCGTCATCCAGGGGCCTAAGCCATCGGATAGTTTGCGTCAGGTCAGAGTACTGCCCAAAGATTTGACCGTGAATCCGGCCTTGCCCGCCTGCCGGGCGACGGGCAGCACCGAGGAGCTGGATCGTTACTGGGGCTTCTCGCGCGGATGGTCGCACTATCTCACGCTGCCCTGGCG
>DAISLF010000094.1:0-4199 GCA_036820585.1 Candidatus Peribacteria bacterium
AGTATGTGGAGGAGACGCTGCGTAGCGTCCTGCTGCCGCTCTGGAATACGTATTCGTTTTTCGTAACCTATGCGAACGCGGCCACATGGGAACCGCAGCAGACGCGCCGCCATTCACCCCACCCGCTGGATCAATGGATCCGCGCGGAGATGCAGGACCTGGTGAATCGGATGACGACGCAGCTCGATGGTTACGATCTGTCCGCCACCTGCGCGGAGCTCGCCGATACCATCGATGCGATCACCAACTGGCACGTGCGCTTGTCGCGCCGCCGCTTCGCCGGCAAGAGCGGTCTGCATGATGCGTCTGCCAGGGACGAGGTGCAGGAAGAAGAACGCGCCGATGCGCTCGGCACGCTCTACGACGTGCTGCTCACGCTCTCCCAGCTCCTGGCGCCGTTCTGTCCGTTCCTAACGGAAAACATGTATTTGAATCTCGTCAGCGAAGAGCACGGCTCGATCCATCTGACCGACTGGCCGCAGATGCGCGCGCTCACGAAAGCCGACATGGCATTGCTTCAGAAAAACCGTTTGCTGCGCACCGTCGTGTCGCTCGGGCTCAAGGTACGCGCGGAGAAGAAGATCAAGATCCGCCAGCCGCTGGCCAAAGCCACCATCGCCATTCCCGCATCGCTTTTGGGAAGCGAGCTGACATCGTCCGAGACTCGGCTCATCCAGGAAGAAATGAACGTGAAAATGATCGAGATCGTCGCGGATCCCGGATCCATCGCAGAACCTTTCGTGCAAGTGGATGCGCGCAAAGCAGGACCCCGGCTCGGCGGCCGCGTCCAAGAAATCATCCAGGCCGGAAAGCGCGGGGACTTCGAGCTGACCACAGACGGCCAGATCCGCATTCTGGAAGAGGAGCTGACGCCCGAGGAAGCGACCATCATCTACCGAGGCAAAGAAGGTGCCGACGTGGCCGCCGATCGCGGCGTCGTGGTGGCGTTGGACACGCGCATGACGCCCGAGCTGGAGTTGGAAGGCAAAGCGCGTGACCTTATCCGCGCGATCCAGAAGATCCGCAAAGAGGAAGGCTACGAAGTAGGTGACCGGCTGACGATCGGCATGGAAGGTGCACAGGATTTGCTGCAGACGCACGGCGAGCTCATCAGCCAAGAAACGAACGTCGTCATCAACGCGGACAAGAAGGGAACGCCGCATATGCTCGATCTTGAGGGAGCCGCCATCACGCTCTATCTCGATACGCGATCGTAATTTTCTTCGATTATCTCGCTGTATGTCTTCCGACCAACAACACAGTGCCTCGCTGCGCCTCGCACTGCGCTCGCTCCTCACCATCGCTCTCGTGTGGGTCTTGGCGACATTTTTCGGGCAATACTTCCTGCTCACCGGCGGATGGATCGCCACCGTCGTCGTGGGCGCGCTGCTGACGCTCCTGAATCTCGTCGTGCGGCCGGTGCTGGATATCGTGCTTCTGCCGCTTAAGCTCTTCGCGATGGCCATCGCGCTCATCGTGGTAAACGGCGTCTTCGTCTGGCTGCTCTACTGGATCGCGCAGCACATGGATCCGACCATCGTCTCGCTCGCCATCGGCGGCGGCATCATAGGATGGTTCATCGTCGCCGTCATTTTGGGCCTCGGCAACTGGGTGATGAAAGTGGCGATACGGTAAAAGATGAGCATCTCGAAGAATGAGACACGCATCATGCATGAAACGCCTCATATTCCCTTTTCTCGTGCAATAACAGATTTTTCCATATTTCAACCTTTGTTGAAATCTATTTGAATTTGTAAAGAAGTATTTACATATCACGTTTCTCTGGGTATCGTGCTCCCCTTTTTCCACTCACCCCGATGCTGCGACGAATCCTCCTCTCCGCCGCCACGTTCGCTTCGCTTTTGTGCATTGCACAGGTAGCCATCGCCGCTTCCGCCGCGCCGGTGTCCGCACAGCAGACAGCCATCGCCTACGTGCGTACGAATACCATCATGGCAGACGCCGCATCCGGGACATTCCTTCCGGCTGCGTCCGTAACGCGCGAAGAATTCGCGGTCTCGGTCGTCGAGCGCCTGTATCCTTTTGATAATCAGGATACGTGCTTCCAGAATATCTCCTCGACTGGCAGCGGCGATTTCACACTGCTCTTCTCGGATGTCCACAAAGACAGCCTCCACGGCAAGCAGCTCTGCATCGCCATTCATGCGGGACTCATCGACGGCAATCGCGACGCTTCATTCCATCCGAACCAGCCCATCACCGTCGGCGAAGCTTCCAAGATCATGGCGAAAGCAATGGGCCTCGTCTATCCGTCGCTGCTGCCCGCGCACGGCCCATGGTACGAAGCATCCATGCGCGCGCTCAGCATGCGCGAAGCGATCGGGCAGAATGCCAACCCCAACAAAATACTCACGCGCGGCGACATGGCGGTGATGTACTATGCCCTTCGCACCCAGCAGCGCTATCCGCTGCGGCGTGAAATCGGCAATGCCTCCGACGTGATCGGCGTGAGCGTGTTGCCTACTCGAAGCGAAGCATCCGCACGGACCGATGCTTCCGCCTCCGCCGACGTGTACCGCACGCGGCACGCGGCCTACATCTCGCGCCGAGCGCTCCTCGCGAAGATCCGCGCTAAAGGCTATCCAGTAAGCTTGAGATAGGAATTCATTCAATACCGTGAACCCATAAACCCAGCCTTTTAGAAGCCATAGCCAAAGAGAGCCAGCAGACTGGTTGGTGCTTTATCTCCACCCACTCTCACCATGCTCTCTTTGGAGGCTCACCATATCGTCGCACTGCGTACCTGGGTAGCAGATCATCTCCCAAAACAGACATATCCCAAAGGCGGTAGACCGCCGATCCTCCAGGACAGCGATCTCGTGACGCTTCTGATCTGGAACACCCTCGTCCTCCATCAGAAACCGCTCAAGGACTTGCACACCTTCGCGCGCCTGTATCTCTCCACGGAGTTTCGACGTCTCCCAAAATACAATGGGTTCCTTGCCCACTGTCATCGGGTGTTACCGAAGCTATGGCATCTTCTAGAAGACCTTCGCTCCCACGCGTGCGTCCGTCTCGTGGATTCCACCATGCTCCCCGTCTGCAAACTGCATAGGGCGAATCGGCATCGCGTAGCCAAATCTGTTGCTGCCTTCGGATACAACCATCAAGGAACGCATTACGGTTTCAAGTTGCACACGTCGGTGAGTCTCGACGGGAAGCTCTGCAGTTTCTTCTTCACTCCCGCCGACGTGTACGACGGTCAGGTTCTTCCCGAACTCATCGATCACCGGACGAGACTCGCTGTGGGTGACAGTCACTACGGCGGCATCATCATGCGGCAATTCTTCTGGGAAAGATTCGAGACTATTGTTCTTGCATCGCCCCACTACAAACAGAAAACGAAAATGACGGCAGAGTGGCAGAGACTGCTCCTCAACAGGCGCACGAAAATCGAAGCGGTCTTTGACCGCCTCAAAGAACATCTGCAATTGGCGTCTTCATTCCCAAGATCCATCAACGGCTATCTGCTGCACTACATCAGCATCCTTCTTGGCTACCAGATTCTTGTTCTTTCACAACTTTGAGAGGTTTATGGGTTCACGGACGATAAATTTGACATTAATTAATATATGATGAATAATAAATCATATTACCTCTTTAATATGATCACTTCTGATTCACCTCAACAAAACGATATATCGGAGGCAAAAGTGGAAAATCCGGCTAGCGACGTACCACAAGAAAATTTGTGGCAAGATCTAGCGGAAAATCCAGTGAAATGGCTGACACAAGATTATGCGAAACAAGTGAGGATTCTTTTGGAGAAGGCACGAATAGAGCAAAAATGGCCGGCTGGACAACCTGATAAAGCATTCACGACGATCGTTGAATCAATTCGCAGCGAACGACAGCAACAAAGAGACCCTGATTCCGCAAAATGCAAAGCAGCCACACATATATTAGTAGGTCTTCTGTCAGAAACAGGTCACGTTAGCGATACGCAGAATCCGGAGCGTGACTTTTTTCTTCCTGCTCATAAGAGTCTTGTAGAGAAAATAATTGAAGCACTTGAACGCGATACCGCACGCGAAGGAAAACCAGCCGATGCCAATGCGTATCCCATTGCACTAGGGGCTGCTGCTTATATTTCTCTTGTAAGAGACAATTCCCAAAGATTGCAAGTAAGCAACTACCGGCAGAGCCGGTAGCTTTCGGGAAAGCCCCTGAAAGGGGCT
>DAISLF010000095.1:0-4197 GCA_036820585.1 Candidatus Peribacteria bacterium
GGATTACTTGAACCTGTAGTCAAAAGCTCACGAAATTGCACCGCTTTGACTTCGTACAAGAAAAATTCTACAGCGCTCACGTGCTACGGTGGACATCCTTCGCGTTGCGAAGGATGGAGCGGGTTACAGGAATTGAACCGTGTATCTTCAGCGTGGAACGCCGCTGTCCTAACGTTGGACGAAACCCGCGTGGTTTTGCTCAGTGTACCAGGATTTCGCAGTCTTGGTAGGGGCCTTGTGTCTCGCTCTATGCAGTCGCAGCGCTTCTTCTCTGCAGTGCTATCATTGGCGCATGGCAACCAAACAATCGACCGTGGATTACGTGGCGGATCAAATGTCCGGCGCGGGGGACGTGCAAAGCCGCAAGATGTTTGGGGAGTACGCGCTCTACTGCGACGGCAAAGTGGTCGCGCTCGTTTGTGATAATCGACTGTATATAAAGCCGACCGATGCGGGGAAGGCGTTCATCGGTTCCGTCACGGAAGCATCGCCGTATCCGGGAGCCAAGATGTACTACTTGATCGAGGAAGAGAAATGGGAAGACCGCGAGTGGCTGTGCTCGCTCGTCGTGCAAACGGCAGCCGCGCTGCCGCTGCCAAAAAAGAAAAAGAAATAGCACTGCGGGCCGCAACCCGCGGGGTACACTGCGCGCACCATGCATGTGCGGCAGCTCCACTAGGACTGGAAGGGGTTGCTGGAAATTATAACAACGGATGATAGGTGGTTCTCGGAGTCTGTGTCCTAATCAACGTCTCTTTTGTGCAACTGCCTCTACGAAGAATGACTGCTTTCCGTCGTAGGGAGATACAGTTTCTCCTAACGATAGGATTTCAAAATCATGAAGCTTCTCCATCATATATTCTTTGCTAAAAAAGTGCCGTGTATGCTCGAGTAGGAACATATCCTCTCCTACTTCCTGTCCCTTTCTATAGAGAGGATCTTCGACGGATTTGCATCGAATGAAGAAAAACCCATCGGGCTTCAGCATCCGATGGATATTCGCAAACACTGCCTGTGTCGTCAGATCGTCGAAGTAATGCAGGGTGAGATGTGCGTATGCTGCATCAAATGATGCATCGGGAAAATCCATATTGAGAATGTCCATCACGAGAGCGTTCATGATGGGAAATGCCGTTCGAAGTCTTGATACCGCTTCCTCGGAAAAATCGATCGCTGTGACCTTCAATCCTTGCTGAGAGAAGAAAATGGAATCCCGCCCATCACCGCAGCCAATGTCGAGGAGTGAGCAGCCGGGCTTTGACTGAAGGCGTATATAGGCATTTTTTGCATAATCGAGGGTTGATACCATTTTTCTGGCCTTGTACGTTTTGTTCCAGTGTTGCTTGGCGGAATCAGACATGTATTCAATATACATCAGTTGTATTTCCAGGCATGGGTGCAAAATTATGTCTTCTATAAGCTATAAATTGAGTGGAGCGGGATACGGGAATCGAACCCGCGTCTCAAGCTTGGGAAGCTCGCGTACTACCACTGTACTAATCCCGCAGAAGCGAAGAGCTGGGCAGACGATACTGGAGGAGGATTTTTGTATCAAAGCAATCAGGTCAGATGCTGATCGAATGATTGGGAGTGAAAGCGTCGCCCGACTTCGTTTTTTTTGGACTTTCCATTAGAAGTTTCCTTTGATGGAAGAAAATATTGCACACGCAAAAGCTGCGGTGGGCAACCTTCGATGCTCATTCTTCAGAAAGCTGGCCTGCCAGCCGTGGCGTTTCGCAGAGCGCGAAGGCTGGAGCGCATGACGGGGCTCGAACCCGCGACCTTCGCCTTGGCAAGGCGACGCTCTACCAACTGAGCTACATGCGCAGAGAAAGGACCTGCACGCGATGGTATGGTGTGCGTGCGCCTGCCCGCCGTAGCTGCGAAGAGCGCAGGTGGGCGACGGGAATCCTACAAGGTTGGACCGGGAAAGACAAACATGACGCCGTGGGCTTGCGTTTGCGCCATTCCACACCTGGGAGAGCAGGCAGGACTGCTCGCAATAGGCTTGTCTTTGTGCTATAATAACCCGATGTATTCACACAAACTTTCTGTGCGTCTGATGACGGCCTTGGGTCTGCTGGCTGCGCCATTGATGGACTTGGCACAAGCTGCCGGAGGCGCACCCAATGGCATCCGCCTGCTGGAGCCCATCGGCGGCGTAACCGTGATCCCGACCGACGGCATGTCGGGCCTGGGAGTCTTCGGTTTGTATTTCAATCTGCTCTACCCGTGGATCGTCGGGCTCGGCGCAGCCATCGCCTTGCTGATGGGACTCGTGGGCGGCATCCAGATTATGACGGCGGGCGGCGATCCGGGGAAACGCAGCGCGGGCATGAACCGTCTCTTCCTCTCCGTGGGTGGTCTCGTGTTCCTGCTCTTCTCCGCGACGATCCTGAATATTCTCAATCCCACCTTCTTCCACTGATGCGCGTCATCCGTTTGCTTCTGCCGCCACTCGCCGCATTCTTGGCTCTCATCCCGACGGCCTTCGCCGAGATCAGCGTGGTATGCACGGGCCTTGCCGGGTGCGGGGCCCCGCCTTCCAATGTACTGCTCACGAACTTGCTGCCTGCCGCGGTCATGATCATGGTGCAGCTGGCCGCCGGCGGATCGGTGGTATTCATCGTCATCGCGGGCGTGCGATTCCTTCTTTCGAATGGCGACGAAGGCCAAGTGACATCGGCCAAAAAAGGGATCATGTACGGACTCGGGGGACTCGGACTCACCATCGTATCGGCTACCCTCGTCTCCTTCGTGACGACCGAGAACTACGGCCAGGCCAATCCGCAGAACTTCCTCTTTGGCAGCGGCGGCCTGATGCAATCGGTGATCAATATCGTCATCACGCTCTCCAACGTGGGCTTCGCGGTCGTCGTCATCGCTGCAGGCATCCGCATGGTGCTGGCATCCGGCAAAGCCGATGAATTCAAGAAGGGCGGCCAGGTGATCAAGTGGGCCATCGTGGGCGCCGTCGTCATCAATCTCGCCCGCGCCATCGTGCAGGCGTTTCTCAATCTCAATCTTTAAGCTATGCATCTGCTCTCCGTTTTTATCGGCTTTCCCGTTCCCGTCGCCTATGCGGCCATCGAGCGGTTGGGCAGCGGCGCGCCCGGCATCGATGCCATGTGGGGCATGATCCGTTCGGTGTTCCCGCATACCGGTCTGGGCGCGTACGGCTTTAACTTTGTCATGCTCGCCATCATCAATTTTATTCTCAATACTATCAGTGCCTTGGCGGTCGTGATGCTCATCTATGGTGGCATCAAGCTGACGACGGGCTCGGAGGATGCATTGGGCGAAGCCAAGAAAGTGGTGACCTATTCGATCCTCGGCCTCATCGCCGCCATGTGCGCCGATGCGATCGTGCTCTACGCGATGTATGTGATCAAAGCTGCGGCCGGGGGATGAAAATTACACAGGAATGCCGAATAATTTCTCATTTCTCATTTCTCATTTCGTATTTTTCATTCTGTTTCTCCCGCCACTGCGCTAGGCTTTTGCCATGTCAAGACAGTACATCACAACGGCGATCGACTATCCGAATGCAGCGCCGCATATGGGCCATGTGCTGGAAAAAGTGTTGGCCGACGCGATGGCCAGGTGGTTGCGGTTATGCGGCGATGACGTGCGCTTCCAGATTGGCACCGACGAGCATGGCCTGAAGATCCAGCAGGCTGCCAAGAAGGCGGAGATGGAGCCGGCGGCGTTCGTCGCGGGCAACCGGCAGAAATTCATCGAGCTCTACACGCGGCTGGGCATATCGTTCGATGAGCCCTTCATGCATACCTCCGGCAATCCGCAGCATGCGAAAGTAGTCCAGGAATTGTGGAAACGTCTTGCGTCTGCGACGTATTCCGACGGCACCGCGGTACTGGAGAAGCGCGATTACTCCGCGCTCTACTGCACGGGCTGCGAACGGTTCATCACCCAGAAGGAACTGGTGGATGGCCAATGTCCCGATCACCGGATCGCGCCGCAGGAAGTGACGGAGCAGAACTGGTTTTTCACGCTGAGCAAAGACCAGGAATTTCTGCAGAACGTGCTGAAGGACACCTACAAAATCCTACCGGCGTTCCGCGCTCCCGAAACGATGACGCTCCTGGAGCAAGGGCTCGAGGACGTGTCGTTCTCGCGCCCGCGGTCGTCGCTCACGTGGGGCATACCCGTGCCCGGCGATACGGATCAGACGATGTA
>DAISLF010000096.1:0-4016 GCA_036820585.1 Candidatus Peribacteria bacterium
GCTTACGCCTATGGCTCACGCCATGCGATGCACATCCTGCGAATTTCTCTCTTTCGTGTTTTTCCTTGCTGCAAGCGCTCAAGCGGCGAATGTTTCGGATGTCAGCCTGCCGCTCTGCAAAGCATTCTTGTCTTTTTAGCCCAATTCCTTTACAATAGGAGTTACACACATACATTTCCCCACTTACCTATGGCTCAGAGCCCCCTTTCCTGGAAACGCACTCTTTCCCAAAAGGAAAGCTTGCTCGGCGTGTTCCTGTCGCTCGCGCTGCCCGTCGCCATCGCTGGCGGTTCAGCCTTCGTCGCACTGACGGCTTCGCTGCTGCACTGAGCATTTTTCCGTCTCTCAAAACTCATGCATCATCCGCCGCATGAGTTTTTCTGTGTTCAGATCGGCTTCATGGAGAAAGATATTTTGGCAAAGGCAAAACAAAAAATCCTCTGAGCCGCGCATCGGTTCTACCGCTGCATGACAGGACGAACTCGTCGCCCCATACTGCGTGCGACGTGGGACAGAAGCCATGGTCACTTTGCCACCCAAACGAGAGCCGCGAGAGCGGCCGCCCCTTCGCCGAATCCAGACACGCGCAGCTGGCGCTCATGCACACACTCCACAGAGCGATGGTGGAGGATTGCCTTGCAACAGAAGGAATGGATCGCAGAAGCGGCATGCGGGAGCGCAGCCCTGCAGACGTCATTCTCGTCATGACACGCTACACCCGGCGCCGGATACGCCGATGGTCTGTAGAGCAGAGGAACTTGCACTCTTCTTTCCGGCGATCAGAAACAGTGATCGAAGAAACACGCTGTTCGCTCCAAACGCTCCTCATACGTCACTCCGGCGGCTGGCGGCGTATCGAGTCCGTACGGCTCGAGACGCACAGACGCTATACCGCAGTGATGGAATGGACATCGTTCACTGCGCAACACTCTCCCTCTGCGCGATTTGAGCGAGCGCCGACTTGGCCGCCGCGTTCCCGGGATCCAGACGGAGAATGGCCGCAAACTGCGCCTTGGCATCCGCTGTCTGGCCCGCTTCGAAGAGCAGGATCCCCAGATTGATCCTTGCGGGAATGAACGCAGGCATCATGCGGAGAACAGTTTGATATTCCTTGATCGCAGTATCTTGCTGGCCTGCAGCCACCAGCGCGACCGCCAAATCGTAATGCGCCTGCGGGGAGTAGTCGTCGATCGCGATCGCCTTGCGCTCGGCCTTAATCGCTTCGGGCACTTTCCCTTCCGCTGCATAGAGCGATCCTAGATCGGTGTAGGCTTCTTGATACGCAGGATCGATCTGAATGGCTTTGTTATATTCCTGTTCCGCCTCGGCTCCATGCGATTGCTCCGCCAGCACTATCCCCAAGCCAAAATGCGCTTCCTTGCTCTGGGGATCGATCTTCAGCGCGCGCTGATACTGAGCCAGCGCCTGATCATACTGCTTCAGGCGGCGGTAGGCGGCTCCGAGGTTACTGAGCGTCTTGGCATTGGGACGGATCTGAATCGCCTGCTGGTACTCACTGATTGCACGCGGATATTCCCCGTCCAAGCGATACACATTCCCCAGGTTATTGTGCGCCACGTAGGAAGACTCCGGGTACAGACGGATGACATTCTCGAAAAGCGTCTGGGTATTTTGCCAGACGAAAGATTGGCGCAGCGAAAGGAAGCTACATCCTATGACCAACGCGCCGCAGAGAGCGGAACCGGCGATCATGCGCGTCTGGCGGCTCTGTAGAAGCCCGCCGTCGCGCAGCAAATACCACACCAAAAAACCCGCGGCATACAGAATGCCGATCGACGGCACGTAGGCATAGCGATCGGAGGCAAAATACACATCCAACTGGCCTCCCTTCGTAAAATTCAGGAAAGTAGGCGCTACTGTCACCAGGAAAAAGAGCAGCCCGAAGAGCACGTCTCTCGACCAGCGCAGCGAATACCAGGCGAAGAGAGCGGCCAGCAGCAGTACGAGAACGGGCACAGAGAAATCCGACGAGGCGATCGTGATCGCTTTCGTATACGGATAGAGCAGTGAAAAATGAAAGGGGAAAAGAATCTGTTGGATATAGAACACGGCGCTTTTGCAGGCCATGAGAATTTTGGCGGAGAGCGTGGAGGATCGGATCACACCTGTTTTCCCAAAGAGTCCGACGATGCCGAAAAGAATCGAAAGGGCAAAGTAGGGGACCTTCTCGAGGATCATCTGTCGGCTCCGCTTTCGTCCCTGTAAGAAATCAATGAGCAGCAGTGTCACCGGCAGCGTGACAGCCATCACTTTTGCCAGCAAACTCATGAAAAAGAAGAAGAGACTGGCCGCAAACGTTTTTCTCCCACCGCTCTGGCGTCCGTAGAGATACCCGATGAGTGTCAGGAGAAAGAAAAACGTGGAGAGCACGTCTTTGCGGGCGCTCACCCATTCTACGGCTTCGGTATGCAGTGGATGTACGGCGAAGAGCAAGCCGCAGACGAGCGCGAGCAAGGGCTTCTTACTCAGGAGATACAGAAGCCATGCGACAAGCAGAGCATTGAGCGTATGGAGAATCAGATTATCCAGGTGATACAGAAACGGCTGCTGGCCCGTCAGCTGGTACTCGATCTGATATGTGAAAAACGTGAGCGGGATATAGAGCTCCGGATCATACGTCGTGAAAATATGCTTGAGCGACGCGGGCGTGATCTCGCGGATGGCCGGGTTTTCATACACCAGCATGCCATCGTCCCACCGGACGAATTGGTCCTGCAGCGAATGCCCATAGATGGCTCCCGTCAGAGCAAAAAATATAAAAACAATCCCCAGAAGCGTCTTCCAGGAAGGCAGCCGGGGAAGCGCAGACAAGGAGGCCATCACCCAAGAACTGTAGGGGATGCACGAGACGAAGGTCCAGAACGCCGCAGAGGAATATAGGAAAAATCAATATGACATCATTGTCCATTTCTTCAGAGTAGCCTCCTCACGATTGCCCCTCTCAGGGCTTCCATTTTTTCACTGTTTCTGCTATCATAATGGGATTTCAAAACACACACCCAACACCCTATGACCATTGATGCCTGCATCGCCCATGCGATCCACACGGACCTCGATATCGTTGAGGCTCTCCCCGAAGTGCACGACTTGCCGGTGGATGAATTGGAGATATACGTGGAGAAATACGTGCTGCGGATCCAAGAATCACTCTATAATGTCATTTTGGAACACGGCGAGAAATATATCCGCTCCAAAGATGCCGCGGGCCTGTGTGCCACGTGCCTGGAATCAGGCGTAAGCCTGCCGCCCCACATGCTTCTCAAAATGTGTCAGACGATTCTGAATTTAAGCCAGATTGATGCCAAATTCATCTTGGATACCGAAGCAGGCTCGAGCTTGTACTACGTGAAGATCGCAGTGACGGCCTGAAGAAGCACTACTCACACAATGATCACGTTCAGATGATGATTGGTTCTTTGCTTGGTGATTCCCTTCAAGGCAGTGTTCTTTTGATCAAATCGGTCACTGCCGAGAGCATCCCCAGCAAGGCGCTCTTGAGCGTGATTTTATGGAGCGAATACGTGACGATGCATTCGCCATTGTCCTCCTGGCGTCCGAAGAGGATGAAGCCGGGCACATCGATTTGCTGCAAGAATTCTTCGCAGCGCTTTTGGATTTCTTGGTCGTTCATAGTGAAGCGGAGTAGAGAGAATAACTATGAGCAGATGAAAAAAATTGAGGAAACCGAAGAGATCAACGAAATCCTTGAGTTCCTCGAACTCTTTGATCTCTCTTAGCGTTTCGAGAACTGCGGTGCACGGCGGGCACGCTTGAGACCCGGCTTCTTGCGCTCTTTGATGCGGGAATCGCGGCGCAGGAACCCTGCGCGCTTCAGATCGCCGCGAAAATCGGGATTGACGAGGAGCAATACGCGGCTAAGCCCGTGTCGCATCGCATCCGATTGGGCCATTTTTCCGCCGCCGACGATGCGGACGTCGATATCCACCGTGCTCTTTTGGTTCGTAAGCACGAGAGGCGCTACGGCGTTCTCCCTG
>DAISLF010000097.1:0-3998 GCA_036820585.1 Candidatus Peribacteria bacterium
GATCAATGCAATGGATGAAAGCGAGGGCACCTTCACGTTCTCGTACCCGTTGCCAGGAACAGATCCGGCCCGCGCGCTCTATCATTGGAATTTCGGTGACGGCGCACAAAGTCTCATCACCAAACCGTTCCATCGCTACAACGCAGAAGGGCAATATCACGTAACGGTGAAAATAGTGGATATTCTCTCGGGCCAAATCCTCAGCCAGGGCCAGACGGATGTGATCGCAGTCGGCATCGACGCAACCGGCTCCGGCGCCACGGCTACGAGCGGCACGGCTTCATCCGCATCGTCCTCCGCTGCGACCATCGCCATCGCTCCCGCGGGAAACCGCAGCGGCACCGTCGTCTTCATCGCCGAAGTCGCCGGCATCGGGCTGCTTGCGATCTTGCTGGGTGCGCTGCTCGTCGCAGGCATCATGAAACTGCTGCAGCGCGCCGGCGGACTCCAGCGTAAACTGGAGGAAGCAGAATCGAAAATCATGAAGCGCGATCCGGCGAAGACGGCCATCGATGTGCCGCCGCCTCCCATGGAGCTCAAGCGCGCCGAGACGCCTGCTGCGCAAAAAACCGAAGCGCAAGAGGAATCGCTGCTCACTCCCGAGGAACGTGAGGACGTGCCGCCGCCCGCCGCCGCATCCGCTATGCCGCCGCCGGAGGATTTCGTCGACATGCAGGCCGCACCGAGCTGGCTGCAAAAAGGATTGGTGGATGAAACGTCTTCCGAACCATCGCCTTCTGCCCCGCCTGTCGCAGAACCATCTGCGCCAGAAGACACGGCGCCCGTCGGGACAGTCGCTGCCGAAGCCTCGATCGCCCCCGAGCAAGAAATCGACATTCCCGCGGTTCAACCGATCGAAGCATCGGTCATACCGCCCTCGGAGGAAGCAATGCCTCCGTGGCTCCAGGAAACTACAGAGCAGAATACGAAACCTCTCCCGACTTCACCTCTACCGGCGACGCCAGCCGAGACGGTGCAAGAGCCAACCACGGCGCCTCCTGAAGCTGCACCCGCATCAGATGCAATGATTGCTCCCATAGTCTCAGAAACTACGATACTTGCAGCCGTGCCAGAGCCAGAACCCATCAAGCCTCTCGCTGGCGCTGTATCGCCTGCATTCACCGCACCATCCGCTGCGATACCCGCCCCTCCCAACACTACGGCAACAGTTGCCGCTCCTCCCGCTCCGCAAATTTCCACACCTGCTCCCGCTCCTCAGACAGCACCATTTTCCAAGGAAGAAGAGGAACGCCTGGAGCGCGAGCGCGAACGCAAGCGGCGCAAGCGCCAGCGCTACCGTGAAAATCTGCGCAAGCGCACGACGGAAACAGCACCGCAAGCGCCGTCTCCTTCTCCCGTATCTAAGATGGCAGAGCAGCCTGCTGCTGCCGGGCTCTCTGCAGCGACTGCACCCTCCATGCTCCCTGAAACGACGCTGCAGATCACTCCTGCGAAGCCCGCATCCCCTGAACCTTCCACTGTTCCTGCCACGTCCGTTGCCCCCGCGACTCCATCCTCGACGACGCCGAATACTGCGAGCATGCAAGAAATTCCCGGTGCTCCCACCCCGCAGCCGTCCAAAGACAACGACGTTGCCTTCATGATCCGTGCCGACGGCATCGCCCCGGATCAGACGCAGCCAGGAAAAGCCGTCTGAGAGCTTGAAACATCCTGGCACTTTGTCCTCATTGGCTTTACTATGCCTTGGCTGCGGCTCCCCGGAGCTTTGGCAGAGCTGATTTTTCACTTCTCTGTATGTATGGCGGGCGTAGCTCAGTTGGTTAGAGCGCCAGGTTGTGGCCCTGGAGGTCGCGGGTTCAAGCCCCGTCGCTCGCCCCATTTCCGTTCTTAGGTTTCAATTCCGTTGATGCGCATTTCTACGCATCTCGTAAATCCAATGAGAAATATGAAATTCACAAGGTTCTAGCCATTGATCCGTCCGCGGATGCATCCGTACTTGGTCTTCGAACGTACTCAAATGAATACGACTCTGTCCCAAAAATATTGATTCTTCGAAATTGCAAGTATGGATAGGCACGCGCCTGTTCAATGTCCTGATCCAACGACCACATTTATTTTCGTGCAACAAGATTCAGTGCATGATTCGGAACTCGATGGATATCGCTCTTGGAAAGAACATTCCAATTGATGCTTTCCCCATGCTGATTATTTTCCCGGAATCTTAAAGGTTATTTGAAGCTAAACAAACAGTAACCCTGACAATCGCTCGCTTCACCCATTCAAAGTCTTTCACTTGTCGATCCTCTCAAACTGCCACACCGGCACATGCGGCGGGAGATAACCGCTGTAGAACGCCTGGTCACCGATCTCTTCTTTTATTTTCTTGAGCGCCTGACGGCGCACGGTCACATAGTAGTAGTCGCAACGCGCATCCCTCGCCAAGTCCCAAATCGCATATAGGCGATCGGTTTCAAGGATCATTTCACGCAGCTCCCATGCGTTGTCGCGTTCCAACGCCTGACGATTAGTAAGATGTTGTCTATAGACTCGATTGAACGCCAGCATGTCATTCACCAAGCTGCGATCTGGAAATCGCATGCAATCAGAGAGGGGCGGCGCGTCTTTCAAGTCGGCATACCGGCGGCGCAGCAGCTTCAGATCACTGGGAAAATCCTCCGGGCGGGTCAGGACATAGCGCACCTCCCGGGGATCCAGAATTTCCCAGTAGAGGCATAAATTTCGCAGAGGGATACGCGTGGTAGACGCGATGGCATCCAAATTGTTTGCTATTTCTTTTTCCTGCTTCATCTCTTGTCTCAGTTCCTTTACGGGCAATGGCTGGACATCGGGCACATCTCCTCCTCCCATGAGGGCTGCGGCTGCCAGAGGGTAATTGAGGGGAAACATAGGAGGCTCCCGCAAAATTTCTCGGTCAGGCGGTGCCGTGGGGGACGGCAACGTCACTGCTCACTCTAACCTTGTGGCCCTGATGGTCAAAAAAAGAAAGAGTCTCGAATCAGAGAGGACCAGCTGTCGCGGTATTTTCAGAGAAGCACCGTCGCAAAACATCTGTGAACTGCAAACGATGCGCTGTACCATCCTTGGCGATGAAACGTGAGACGGATTCCCTCTGGTCACATACCTGGCTGTTGCTCTTGGTCTTGGCAGCCGTTACGTTCGCGGTGTACTTCCCGATACTGCATCACGACTTCATTTTTTGGGATGACGACGGGCTCGTCTTCCAAAATCCGATCGTCACCGCTCCTCTGTCCCCCGCGACGGTCGCCCAAGCGTTTACATCCTACGATCCGCAGCTCTATGTGCCGCTGACGATCGTGAGCTATCAAATCGAGCATGCGATCATAGCGCTCGATCCGATGCTCTATCACTTTGATAATCTTCTGCTGCACATTCTCTGCTGCTGCCTCGTCTTTCTGCTGCTTGAACGATTGGGCTTGAGACGCGCAACAGCATTTGGCGCCGCATTGATTTTTGCGCTCCATCCGCTGAATACGGAAGCCGTCGCCTGGGTGAGCGCGCGCAAGGATCTGCTGGCGGCCGCGTTCGGGCTTGCATCCATCCTCGCCTATCTCCGATCCCAAAAAAATTCGTCGCGCTCCTGGTACGTCTTCAGCATCCTTCTTTTTCTCCTGGGACTCCTCTCCAAGATCAGCATCGTGCTATTGCCTCTTGCCGTGCTCGCGACGGATTGGCAGCACCGAGGAACGCTCACAAAAAAAGACCGGATGCGCATCATTCCTTTTTTCTTTCTGAGCATCGTCCTCGGCATCGTTGCTCTCCTCGGAAAAACGAACGTGTTTCCCGCTTTGACATGGCTTCAAATAATCTTGCTGTCCGCCAAAAGCACCGCAACGGGTGCATTACATTTTCTTTTCCCGCTGTGGCTGTCGCCCGTGTACTACCAGGCACAACCGATCTCTTTGTTTGCGCCCGGCTTTCTCGCATCACTGCTCTTTGCGGCGGGACTCGTATGCGTCGCGTCGCGAATACTGCGCAAAAACCGGACTGTGTGCATG
>DAISLF010000098.1:0-3946 GCA_036820585.1 Candidatus Peribacteria bacterium
TTTGCGAAGCGCGTCACCGTCTCGAGATCGAAGGGATTACCCAGCGCATGCGCCACCATGACGGCGCGCGTCTTTGGGCTGAGCGCCGCTTCCAGCTGCGATGTATCGATATTGTAGGTCGGCACCGTCACGTCTACGAAGACGGGGATGAGCCCGTATTGGATGAGCGGGTTCACGGTGGTGGGGAACCCCGCGGCGACGGTGATGACTTCATCGCCGGGTCGCAATCGCTTGTCGCCGAGCGTTTTCGAGGTGAGGGCCGAGACGGCAAGCAGATTCGCCGATGAGCCGGAGTTCGTCAGCAGCGCAAAGCGCAGCCCGAAGAACTTGGCGAAGTCGCGCTTGAAGGCCGCCGCGAATCGTCCGGTCGTCAGCCAAAAGTCGAGACTGGAATCCACGAGCAATTGGATCTCGGTTTCATCGAAGACGCGTCCCGAAACCGGTACTGGCGTCTTGCCGGGGACGAAGGGCTTTGGCGCAAAAACCACATGATGGTACTCCGTCACCAATTGACGGATCTCCTCGCGCAGTTCCTTAGGATTTTTGGGCATCGGCGAAAAAGTGACGGTACCACTCTATGGTTTTCTGTAGGCCTTCATCAAGCGTAAAGAGCGGCTGCCAACCGAGTGTTTTGCGCGCCTTCGCGGCGCTCAGGTACTGGTGGAGGATTTCGTTGCTGGCAGTATTCAGGATTGTCGGCTGCAGATCGCTTCGCATCAGCGCAAGAATTTTTTGCGTCAGCTCCAGCACCGTCATCTGCAGTTCATTGGAAAAGTTGAACGCTTCGCCCCGCAGTTCCGGCTTCGCCGCCAATGCTTCGGCAAGGAGCAGATAGGCATTCGCGCCGTCATCGGCATAGAAGTAATCGCGGATGCTCTTGCCATCGGAGCGGATGACGGGCGCTTCGCCTCGCAGAACCGAGCGGATGGTGCCGGGGACGATGCGGTTCCAATTGAGATCGCCGCCGCCGTAGAAATTGCCGCAGCGCGTGATGGCGACGGGCAAGCCGTACGTCACCGCATACGTCTTGGCGATCAGATCCGCGCAGGACTTGCTGACGTCGTAGGGATGCGTGCCTTGCAGCGGTGTGTCTTCGGTATACGGCAATCGCGTCTGGTCGCCGTAGGCTTTGTCCGACGACGCGACGACGATTTGTTTCACGAGCGGAGTGCGGCGGCACGCTTCCAGGAGCGACCAGGTTCCCTGGATGTTCGATTGAAATGTCGATATGGGATTGCGGTTGGCGATGCCCACGATCGTCTGGGCGGCGAGATGGAGAACGGTGTCGATCTCGTATTCGCCCAGCACGCGCTCGAGCAACACTTGGTCTTCCAGATCGCCGCGCACCAGGATGACGCGGTTTTGGAGTTCGCCACGCAGCAGCTCCGAATGCGGCACCCAGTCGCGCACCAGGCAGATCACTTGCGCATGGGAATCCAGCAAACGCCGCACGACCCAGCCGCCCACGAGGCCCGTGGCTCCCGTGACGAGAGTCGGGCGGTCGCGCCAGAAGTGCAGGGTGTCAGCGGGCATGGGCTGCGTTCTTGGAAGCATCCCACACGGCCCATGGCGCCTGCTTATGGTCCCAGAGTTCATTCAAGTGCAAGTACTCGCGGTACGTATCCATCGCATAGAAAAATCCATCGTGCCGGTAGGCCATCAACTGGCCGTCGCGCGCGAGCCGCTTGAGCGGTTCCTCTTCCAGCGCGCATGCGTCGGACACATCGAGATAGTCCAGGACTTTTTTATGAAAGATGAAGAAGCCCGCGCTCGCCCAGCCGTCGGTCTGCGGCTTCTCGGCGAACGACGCCACGCGGTCCCCTTCGCCGAACTCCAAAATGCCGAAGCGCGATACGGGCCGCACGGTGGTGATGGTCGCGAGTTTCCCGTGCGCGCGGTGGAAGGCGAGGAGCTTTGCGATATCCACGTCGCTCACGCCATCGCCGTAGGTCACAAGGAACAGATCATCATCCAGATATTTTTCGATTTTTTTCACGCGCCCGCCGGTGAGCGTGTCGGCTCCGGTATCCGCCAGCGTCACGCGGAAGTCCGTCTCTTCATGAATCCCGTGGTAGGTGATCTGTTCTTTCTGGCCCAGGCGGATCGTCGCGTCGTTATTGAGCGCATCGTAATTCAGGAAATACTCTTTGATCATGTTGCCTTTGTAGCCCAGGCACAGGACGAAATCGCGCAGGCCGTAGTGCGCGTAGAGCTTCATGATGTGCCACAGGACCGGCCGCCCGCCGATCTCCACCAAGGGCTTGGGACGGTACTCGCTTTCCTCGCGCAGGCGCGTGCCCTTTCCGCCGCAGAGGATCACGATTTTCATGGGAGACCCAAAGGATAGTTTTCGCTTGTGGATGAGTCAAGATAAGGATGGAAGTGTCCATGGAAGGGGGAAGAGCCGCTCATGGCGAATTGCCCGATGCAGGTTTCTTTGCAAGAATGATCCCCGCTCCGTATCGCCGGAGACGTGCTTCGGCCGCAAGGAGCGGTGTTCTGGCAAAGGAGTCGTCGATGAAGAAAGTCTTTTGCTGGGTTCTCCTCATCGCAGGAACGGGACTGTTCGTCTGGGGAAAAATGCTTGGGGATCGTGGCGGCGAAGCGTGGCTCCATACATCATTGGTGATCGCAGGATTCATGTCGGTCACTGTAGCCATCATTGCCGCCCGACTGATCCGAGTCTGATGGAAAAGGGTGAGGTCATCGCACTTCACCCTTCTTTTTCATGCTTTGTACGCTCTTGCACTCTTTCCAAAAGTAAGAACATGACGGAATTTTATATCGATGGAGCGATGAAGCTTGGTCATTGTCCGTTGGTCCTTCTAGAATGCATCTATGTCCTGCGCCTCTCTCAAGGATCTTCAAGATCGCAGCCGCGAGATCCGCCGCGAGGTGCTCGCGATGGCGCATCGCGCCAAGAGCAGCCACTTGGCGTCGGCGCTCTCGACGGTCGATCTGCTCGCGGTGCTGTACTTTGACTATCTGCATCTCGATCCGGCGTCGCCCCAGGATCCCGGCCGCGACCGATTCATCCTCAGCAAAGGCCACGGCGGCGCGGCGCTGTATGCCGCGCTCGCGCACCGCGGATTTTTTCCGCGAGAAGAATTGGAGACCTATTGCCGCGACGGCGGCCGGTTACCCGGGCACCCGAGCGCCACGATGCTGCCGGGAGTGGAGCTCTCCACCGGATCGCTCGGCCATGGTCTGGGGGTCGGATCGGGGATGGCGCTGGCGGCGAAGCGAGACGAGAAATCCTACCGCACGGTCGTGATGGTGAGCGACGGCGAGTGCGATGAAGGGTCGCTTTGGGAAGCGGCGCTCGCCGCCCCCCACTGGAAGCTCGGCTCGCTGACGTGCATCGTGGACTACAACAAAATCCAGAGCTTCGGGCGCGTGAGCGAGGTGATGGAGCTTGAGCCGTTTGCAGAGAAGTGGCGCGCGTTTCGCTGGCATGTGCAGGAGCTTGACGGTCACGATCACGCTGCGATCCGCTCGGCATTGCGGGCGGCGGATGCGGTCGTCGATCAGCCGTCGGTGCTCATCGCGCATACGGTGAAAGGCAAAGGCATCTCCTTTATGGAAGACGCGCTCGGCTGGCACTACTGGTCGCCGTCGGATGAGCAGAAGGCCGCGGGCTTGGCGGAGCTTTCTTCCTCTCCCCATGCGTAACGCATTCCTGCACACATTGACGGCCATCGCGCAGGAGCGTCCCGATGTCATGCTCCTCACGGGAGATCTCGGCTTCAGCGTGCTGGAGCATTTCCGCGATGCGTTGCCCAGGCAATATCTGAACGCGGGCGTGGCCGAACAAAACATGGTCAGCGTCGCCACGGGTTTGGCAATGAGCGGCAAGTGCGTGTTCGTCTATTCCATCGTGCCCTTCGTCACGTTGCGCTGCCTTGAGCAGATCCGCGATGATGTGTGTTATCACAACATGCATGTG
>DAISLF010000099.1:0-3934 GCA_036820585.1 Candidatus Peribacteria bacterium
GTCTAGTACTGTGGAACCCTTAGGCACCAAGACGGTTTCATCTGCAGGACCATAGATGGCGATTGATTCTCCCAGGATATCGCTCTGCAGCGTTTCCCAGAATTCCTTGCTGCTCCCCTCGGTATTCTGTGCCAGCGGTGAGATGTGCTTCGCCCATCGCAGGGAATCGGGAATGCCTTTCATATTCTGCTGGAAGCAGAATGTGGTCACGCCCTTGCGTGCATAATCCTGCATCTCATGCGTGCGGATTTTGCATCTCACACGTGTGCCATTTTCGAGTATCACAGTTGTGTGGAGGCCTTGGTAACCATTGATGGCCGGAGAGTTGATGTAATCCTGAAAAGACAAGCCTTCTCGTTGCCACTGCTGATGCAGCGAGCCGAGTATTCCATAACACTGGTCTACCGCGGAACAAACGAAACAGATAGTGAATGCCGAAATGCCCGTAATAATGGCGCCATCCGCTTGTAGCTGTTCACGGAGATTGTCCCAAGATTTATTTTCCCAGGAAATATCCGATTGTCGTATCGGCGTGCTGTCCTTTAATTTCCGTTTCATTTGTATGATGGTTTCTTGCGAATGAGATTCATTTTGGATACGCAGATCGGCAAGAACCGCATACTGCGCCGGATCAAGCACCGATATGCAAAGTCCTTCCAATTCGTCGCCGAGATTTTGCATGCAGAGGCGGTCGGCGATTTTCACATAGACTTCCAGGGTTTCTTTGGCCAAAGCGTTCTGCTTCGCGGGTGATAAAAATTCTATCGTTTGCATGTTGTGCAGGCGGTCGACGAGCTTGATGACCATGATGCGGACATCATTCTGCATTTGGATGAAAATTTTACGCAATGTCTCGATCTGTTCATCCAAATTGGGCTGTTCGGCGACGTCGGCTTTGGAAAGTTTTGTGACGCCCTCTATAAGAGCGGCGATCGTCTCGCCGAACTGCGCATCGATTTCCCTCAAAGTAAGAGCCGTATCCTCCACGGTATCGTGCAATAACGCGGCGATGATCGTTTCGATATCCGCTCCCATATCCGCCAGCATGTGTGCAACGGCAATCGGATGGTTGAAGTATGGCTCTCCGGATTTACGCATTTGGCCGCCGTGCATTTTTTTACCCAGGGCAAACGCGCCGTGCACCAGCTCCTGCTGCTGCGTGGAAAGATGCCGGATAAGGGATCGAAATTCGTTCCACTGCATCTGGATGGGAAAGTGTACGCGCTTTGAGGCCGCTTGGAAATATGGCTATCATCAAACCGCTGATATCAGATTATCTTCCACTGTATTCAGTATGACTCTTCGTTAGTTCCGTTTTTGAGGATGGAAACGATATACGCCTTCACGTTCGCGAAAATCTCCGTCTCTTCATTCAGCGCTTCGATCTCTTGTTTGGTGAACCACCGCAATTCCCGTCCTTCTTCTTCCGCCAGCGTCAGTACCTGATTTTCATTGAGCGGGCGTGCCAGGTAGAGAAAGTCCATGTGCTGGTGTGCCGATTCTCCTCGCGCGGGGCTGGCGGGAATATTTTCCAGGAGCATCGCGATCGGTTTTTTCAGCATCAGTCCTTCGTGCGGATTACCGGCGAATAAATCAGTCGTTGCTTCGCCGATGATCTCCACATCCAGCGCGGTTTCTTCTTTGCATTCGCGCCGCGCGGTTTCCTCGGGCGTCTCATCGTTCTCCACATGTCCTCCGGGCGGCATCCAGCGGCCGAGGCGTTTATGCCACAGGAGCAGCGACCGCTTACGCGAGTCGACGACGAAGGCGGTAGCTGTGAAATGGCGTTGCATGAGCGGTAAGCATGAAGATGCGAGGAGAGTATCAGAGAGGAATGTGAAAAGCAGGATGTTGAATGACAGGGATTCAAAAAAGATTGAGCTATTTCTCTACATTCTATATTCCAAATTCTACATTCTTCTATACAGTTGTGTTTTGAATACCGCTACCGTAATTCTTTCACTTTCCATGGTTCTCATCAACGATAATTCCACGGCTCTCCAGATCGGCGACCCGATGCCCGCATTCTCTCTGCCTGCCACCGATGGACTCCAGATCAGCAGTCAGATGATCAAGGATCCCGTGCTCGCGGTCATTTTCACGTGCAATCATTGCCCGTACGCGCAGGCCTATGAAGATCGCTTGATCGAGCTGGCAGAGCATTTCGATGAGGAAGGCGCGCAGTTCGTGCTGATCAACAGCAACGACGATGCAGGGTATCCCGACGATTCGTTCGAGAACATGAAGATCCGCTATAGGGAGAAGGGATTTCCGTTTCCCTATTGCCGAGACGAAACGCAGCAAGCGGCCCGTGCCTTCGGGGCGCTCTGTACGCCGCATTGCTTCGTGTTCGACGGCAGCCGCTTGCTTCGCTACAAAGGCCGGATTGATGATAACTGGAAAGACCCGAAAGCCGTGCTGCACCACGATCTGCGCGACGCCATCGCCGCGCTGGTGAAAGGCAAAGACCCTGAGGTACAAGAAGCGAATGCAATCGGATGCTCCATAAAATGGAAATAACCGTCCTGGAGATGGAGTGATGGTTTGTCCTGAGCCTGACGAAGGGCGAATGCGATTGGTTGCGGTATTCAGTGGAAGGAAAAGATGAATTGTATTCGGTATCGGATATTGCGTATCGGATATACCGGATACCAAACACGCAATATGCATCCGTTTTTCATTTCTTCCCTCCGCTCTGTTTCTTCGCGAGCATCTTCTTCAAATACTGTCCCGTGTAGCTCGTCTCCACTTGCGCGACTTCCTCGGGCGTACCCTCGGCGATGATGAGCCCTCCGCCGCCGCCGCCATCCGGTCCCATGTCGATCACATGGTCCACGCACTTGAGCACGTCCAGGTTATGCTCGATCACGAGCACGGTGTTGCCTTTGTCGACCAGGCGCTGCAGGACTTCGAGAAGTTTCTGGATATCATCGAAGTGCAGGCCCGTCGTCGGCTCATCGAGAATGTAGAAAGTCTTGCCCGTGGCGCGCTTTGTCAGTTCTGTAGCCAGCTTCACGCGCTGCGCTTCGCCGCCGGAGAGCGTGGTGGCGCTCTGGCCGAGGTGAATATAACCCAGGCCGACATCTTCGAGCGTTTGCAATTTATTTTTGATCGAAGGCACGGCCGCGAGGAAGCCGAGCGCCTCCGTGATCGTCATATTCAGCGCTTCCGCGATATTCTTTCCTTTGTATGTCACCTCCAAGGTCTCGCGGTTGTAGCGCTGGCCGTGGCATACTTCGCATGTCACAAAGACGTCGGGCAAGAAGTGCATTTCGATCCGCTTGAGGCCGTCGCCTTCGCACTCTTCGCAGCGTCCGCCTTTCACGTTGAAACTGAAGCGTCCCGGCTTGTAGCCCCGCAGCTTGGCTTCGGGCGTGGAGGCGAAGATGTCGCGGATATCGGTGAAGACGCCGGTGTAGGTGGCGGGGTTGCTGCGCGGCGTACGGCCGATGGGGGATTGGTCAATCACGATGGCCTTATCCAAGTGTTGGAGCCCCGTGATGCTTCCCACATTCTGCGGCTTGGTGTGGGCTTTATTGAGCAACCGTTGCAATTCCGGCCCCAGAATGCCGTGGATGAGGCTCGATTTGCCGGAGCCGGAGACACCGGAGACGCCGATGAATGTGCCTAAGGGAAATTCCACGTCCACATTGCGCAAATTATGATGGTGCGCATCCTTCACCATGATCTTGTGACCGTTTCCTGCGCGGCGTTTCTTCGGCACTGCGATGAATTTGCGGCCGCTCAGGTACTGGCCGGTCACGGATGTAGGATGCTTGATGAGTTCCTCGGGCGAGCCTTGCGCGATCACCTCTCCGCCGTATTTGCCCGCGCCCGGACCGATTTCCAGTAGGTAGTCGGCGGCTTCGATCGTCTCTTCGTCGTGCTCCACTACAATCACGGTGTTTCCCAGGTCGCGCAGCTGCAAGAGAGT
>DAISLF010000100.1:0-3930 GCA_036820585.1 Candidatus Peribacteria bacterium
TCCCTTCCCCATCGGCATCGGACAGACGCTGCTTGCCCTGGGCGTTTGCGCGACACTGGATATGCTGCTGACCTTCTGGAAACAAAAAAAAATCGTGATGCCGCTCAGCGGCCTCATCGCGGCGCTCAGCTTCACGATGCTCGTCAGCTTCGTCAACGGCTCGACGTTTCTCTATGTCGCCGGAGCCGTGCTCATTCCCATCGCGAAACATTTCATCCAGTGGCGCGGCAGGCATCTCTTCAATCCTTCCAATTTCGGCGTGGTGATGATGTTGCTACTCTTCCCGAATCTGGCGCGCATCACGCCCGCGGCATGGGGAACGCAGATGCTTCTTTTTCTCTTGTTCGCAATCATCGGATTGCGGCTCGTCGTGAAAGCCAAGGTATGGCAGATCACCGCATGGTTCTTTCTCACGGAAATCGCGCTGTTCCTCGCGTTTCGCATCGTGGGGTTTGCGACCGTCGGGGATGCAGTCGGCACTTTGATCCAAACACTGTGCGCGCCGCTCATGCTCATCTTCAGCTTTTTCATGATCACCGATCCGCGCACCGCGCCAGCGACGTTCATCGGACGTATCCGCTACGCGCAGGCCATCGCCATATTGCATTATATTTTACAAATCGCGATGCCCGGCGAGATCGCTCTCTTCTTTGCGCTTTTCCTTGTGTGCGGCTGTCGGCCGCTGCTCATCACATTGCATCTCTCGCTCGATTAAGACTCCGGCATTTCGCGGTTGCCGAGTGTCCAAGGCCTCGTTCTCACCCAAAGAAAATGCTATAATGGGACAGGAATACGCACGTCATTCACCGCAGGTGCAAAAGAAAGTTTGCCATCTGAAGCCTTGACTCTTTGGTCTGCATTCGCAAGATTGCCATCCGCTTTTCTTTCATCCGTATTCATGAACCATTCCAATCGTCATTCTCCGCCGGAACAAGGACAGATAAGACAAAGAGCAAAGACCGATAGCCAAAAACACATCGTGGATACGGCTTTCAGATTTCGCGAAAGAATTGATCGAAGTTTGTCAGGAAAGAATGGCGATGCTACAACTGACCGCATGAGCCCTCCCTACGATCAAGCGAGTGTCCAAGAATACTTGAAACACAATACGCTAGAGTGGATGACAGCTGGCGAAATTCTCGATACGCGCCGCCAAGATTGCATCGACGGCCGCAGCAGCGAATGCGCGGTCTGCACGCCGGGGGGCGACATGGGCGATCTCGTGATGAAGCTGACGGCGGTGGAGCAAACAACAGGCAAAGAATTCGGCGGTCGGGAAGCACAAGACATTCTTGAAAAGTATCTGAAGCATCGTCATGGTGCCTTCTACATGCACAGCGATCATCATGCCCTCGAGCATCTTTGCAAAGACCTCGGCGTCGGCAGAGAGGAAGCGCAAGCGCTGCTTGAGAATCCGCGTGATTCGAAGGAAGCGCTTCTGGCGGCGCTGAGCAACAGCGACAATATGGGCTGCGGCCACTTGAAACTGATGGCGAGCAAGCCCGCCTGTATCCCGGCGTCCGGCCCGCATTGATTCAGTCGCTCATCCGCGCGTTCTTCGAGCTGCAATGGAAAGGCAATACGGGCATGGAATACGTCATTTTGGAAGGAGAACACCAAGAAGGCGCGGTCGTCGCGGTGACGACGGACGCGGTGGTGGATGAACAAACGCAAATTCCTTTGATACGCCCCACGGCGGGCGGCATCTCTGTTTTTGTCATCCATCCGCAGCTCGAGGAGCTGTCCGAGAAACGCTGGCTCCCAATCGCAAACGACGTTACGGGCGTCGAGATCGATGCAGGAAAATGCGCCGCAGCCATGCGGGATTTGCGCGCCAAGTTTTTAAGATCATCGGCGGAGGCGCTGGCCAAAGGAAAGCCTGTCTTCACGCTGCAATTCGATCCGGTATCGCGGACGATCACGCAAGCGTGATTTTTGAAAAAATCTCCCATAGCGACGATCCATTTCCCTGCGCTACGGTATTGCCAGATGCAGCCGATCTTCCCTCCCAAGCTCCAGCGCGGCGACATGGTGCGCATCATCGCGCCGTCCTGCAGCATGGCGTCGCTCCCGTGGGTGACACCGGAATTCTTGGAACAAACCGCCGACGTTCTCTCCTCCCGTTGGGGCCTGCGCGTATCCGAAGGAAAACATATCCGGGAAATGGATGCATTTGATTCGAGCAGCATGGAATCGAGGCTGGAAGATTTGCATGATGCGTTCGCGGATCCCGACGTGAAAGCGGTGATCGCGATCCGCGGAGGATTCGCGAGCAATCAACTTCTGCGTTTCCTCGACTATGATTTGATCCGAAGAAATCCAAAAGTCTTCTGCGGTTTTTCGGATATCACGGCGCTCTCGAACGCGATCTACGCCAAAACCGGGCTCACGGGATATTCGGGACCGAATTATTATCATTTCGGTTTCGTCCAGCGCTATACATTGGACTCTTTCGCGCAGTGCCTGATGCAATCCAAACCTTTTTTTGTGCAACCGTCCAAAGAATGGACGAATGACCACGGGAGGCCGGGCCACGCGATGCTCCAGCATGAGCCCAACGCAGGATATTGGATTTTTCATGAAGGCAAAGCCGAAGGAACGATCTTCGGCGGCAATCTTTGCACATTGCAATTGTTGCATGGCACCGATTTCATGCCCGATATCCGCGGAGCGATTCTTTTTTTGGAAGACGATCACACGACGAACCCCGTGACATTCGATCGGGATCTGCAGTCGCTCATCCATCAACCGGGTTTCGAGAAAGTGCGCGGCATCGTCATCGGAAGATTCGAGCAAAAAAGCGGCATGACGAAAAATCTTTTGCGTCAGATCATCGAAACGAAAAAAGAATTGGCGGATCTGCCCGTCATCGCCAACGCGGACTTCGGCCATACGCATCCGGTGATGACGTTCCCCATCGGCGGAACCGCGCGGATCGACGCAAGCGGAACCGAAGCGATCATCGAAATAATGAAGCACTGATCGGCGCTTCTTTTTTCCTGTCGCATCAATCCTGCGTCGGATCTTTCGGGCGATACGTCAGCACGAAACTGAGAAGCATCGCCACCAAGAAGATGGCAGGCGGAAGAAACTGATACCACATAGGTACGGGAAGAAGGGATGAGGAGACGGGAGACTACGGAGCTTCGCGCTCTGTATCAAGACTCGCACATCCTTTTTGCAAAGAAAATGGCTCAGCTCAGCTGTTTTCACATTGGCAACCCTCTTCGGTTTCCGTCAATCTTTCACGGACAATTCCCGCAGCAACCTGCGATTTATTTCGACATGTTGCAGTAGCGACGGGATGGATGCCCACTCTGTCGCGCCGTGCAGATCACCACCCGTGGGGCCGTAGAGAAAGGCGGGAATGCCGTGCGCTCCGAAGCTGCGCGCATCCGACGAGCCATGCTCGCGTCCGAGAAGAACCGGCCGGCCGATGACTTCCTCGGCGATGCGCTTGATCCTCTGCACCATCGGTGTCTCTGGATCGGTATGCAGCGGGTCGGCGGACACGATCATCTCGAGCCGGCAATGCGCCGGCAGAAAACGGGACAGATGCGCGAGCGCATCGGCGGCCGACCGGCAAATATCCGCAGGAAAACGGACATCCAGTATGCAGGACGCTTCGCCGGGCACGCGATTGAACGCATCACTGCCCGTCAGCTCCGTGGGCGACACGGTGATGGCCCATTCGTCGGATGTTCCCGCAGGAAAACGCTCGAGAAGCGCAAGCGTCGCCTGCATCAGACGCGGGATGGGATTGTCGCATTCCCATGGCATGGCGCCATGCCCGCTCTTGCCTTCCGCGATCATCTGCGCCCAGAGCGCTCCTTTGAGCTCCGTGATCATCGAGGTCTTCGCACCGGTATCGGGCGTAAACGCTACGGGCGCCGTGCCGATGATCCCTTGTTGCAGAAGCATGGGCGGCGA
>DAISLF010000101.1:0-3891 GCA_036820585.1 Candidatus Peribacteria bacterium
AAAGAAACCCTCTCATTCTACGCGGATTGTACAAAGATCTTGAACAAGCTCTAAGAAATTTCGCCTCATCCAACTTGATCGCACCAATACGGTAATCCAATTGATCAAGCCGATGGATGGAATGGTCGGGAGTCATCGGCGTAACGGTACTATTTCAATTCCCTTCGAATCAACTCCACCTCATCTCTCAAATCCGCCGCTTTCTCGAATTCCAGGTTCTGCGCCGCGAGCTCCATTTGCTTCTCCAGCTCGTCCATCAGGCGCTTCTTCTCGTCTTTCGGAATCTTCGTGTGATCGTACTTGGGGCGGCGCAGCTCCAGCCTCTTGCCCTCTTCGGCGATGTCATGCACCGCTTTCACGATCGTCTTGGGGGTGATGCCGTGTTGTATGTTGTGCGCCACTTGGATCGCGCGGCGGCGCTCGGTCTCGGCCATGGCGGCCTTCATCGCATCGCTGATCTTATCGGCATAGAGCGTCACGTGGCCGCGCACGTTGCGGGCCGCACGGCCGATCGTTTGGATGAGCGAATCGCGGCTGCGCAGGAAGCCCTGCTTGTCGGCATCCAGGATGGCGATGAAGCTCACTTCCGGCAGATCCAATCCTTCGCGCAGCAGATTGATGCCCACGACGATATCGATGTCGCCGATGCGCAATTGCCGGAGGATTTCGATGCGCTCAAGCGTTTCTACATCGCTATGCAGGTACCGGACTTTGTGGCCGGCTTCATTCAGATATTTCGTCAGATCTTCCGCCATTTTCTTCGTGAGGGTCGTGATGAGCACGCGCTCGCCGGCCTTGATCGTTTGCAGCACTTCCTCGGTGATGTCGTCGATCTGGTGCTTCGTCGGCTTCACGATCACCACCGGATCGATGAGACCCGTGGGACGGATGATCTGCTCGACGAAATTTTTCTTCTCGGTATGCGCGTATTCGTATTTGCCGGGCGTCGCCGACACGTAGACGCGCTGGCCCATGCGCTCTTCGAACTCATCGAAGCGCAGCGGCCGGTTGTCGTGGCTGCTTGGCAGGCGGAAGCCGTAATCGATGAGCGTTTGCTTGCGGCTGCGGTTGCCCTCGTGCATGCCGCCCACCTGCGGGATCGAGATGTGCGATTCGTCCACGACCAGCAAAAAGTCATCCGGGAAATAATCGATGAGCGTGCTCGGCGGCATGCCGGGAGGGGAGTTATTGAGGTAGCGCACGTAATTCTCGATGCCCGTGCAGTAGCCGGTTTCCTTCAGCATTTCGATGTCGTACTCGGTGCGCTGACGGATGCGTTCGGCTTTCACCAGCTCGTTGGCCGCGAGCAATTCTTTCTCGCGCAGGTTTAATTCGGACTTGATCCCATCCACGGCCTGGTCGATTTTCTCTTTGGTCGTCACGTTATGGGCAGCCGGGAAAATATTGACAGACTGCAGATCCTGTAGCACCTCGCCCGTGAAGCTGTCGACTTCCTGGATGACATCGATCTCATCGAAGGGACACTCGATGCGGATGACCGTGTCGCCGCTGGGCGGAAAAATCTCGATGGTGTCGCCCAGCGCGTGATACATGCCCTGCTTGAAATCCATGCCGGAGCGCCGGTATTGGATATCCGTGAGGCGTCGCAGCAGCGTATCGCGCTTGATGGGCTGGCCGCGCTCGAGCTTCATGGCCAGCGCCTCGTAATCCTCCACGTTGCCCAGCCCGTAGATGCACGAGACCGACGCGACGATGAGCACGTCTCTACGCGTAAGCAGGTTGAACGTGGCGGCATGGCGGAATTTTTCGATCTCTTCGTTGATGCTCGCGTCTTTCTCGATGTAGGTATCGGTCGTCGGCATGTACGCCTCCGGCTGGTAGTAATCGTAATAGGAGACGAAGTAGGAGACGGCGTTCTCCGGAAAAAACCCCTGGAACTCGCTGCAGAGCTGCGCGGCCAAGGTTTTATTGTGCGCGAGAACGAGGGTCGGCCGTTGCACTTGCTGGATGATATTGGCGACCGTGAACGTTTTGCCCGTGCCCGTGGCGCCCAGAAGCGTCTGATGTTTTTCGTTGCTATGGAGACCTTTCACCAATTTTTCGATGGCGGCCGGCTGGTCGCCCGTCGGCGAAAACGGCGACACGAGCTTGAACGGTTTGCCGGTAGACGCGAAAGAGGAAGCCATGAGCCCCGCAGTGTAGCAATCTGGAGGACCACACGAAAGGGCTGAACGGTGAAATAGCTCTGTTTTCTGGGCTACCCCGTCCCTATACTCGCCGCATGATCGATATCGCCGATCTTCGTGCCCGGCCTGAGGCGTACCTGGATGCAGCCCAAAAGAAACGCATCAAGGTGGATGTGAAAGCATTTTTGGAGCTTGATCTGCGGCGCCGCGATTTGGTACGGCGCGTGGAAGAGATGCGCAACCGCAAGAATACGGTGAGCAAGCAGGTGCCCGCCATGAAAGGCAGCGAGAAAGAAACGATTCTGAAAGAAATGAAAGAGCTCTCGGAGCAAGTGAAGCAAGCCGAGGCGGCGCTCGGTCCGCTGGAGAAAGAATGGAATCATCTGCTGCTCTTGATGCCGAGCATCCCGCTGCCCAATGTTCCCGTGGGCAAAGACGATACGGAGAACCGCGAGGTGCGTACGTGGAAAGAGATTCCCCGCTTCAAATTCGAACCGCTCGATCATGTGCAATTGGCGGAAGCGCTGGATCTGGTCGATTTCCCGCGGGCGGCGCGCATCGCGGGCTCGCGCACGTATTTCCTCAAAGGAGACGGCGTGCGCCTGGAGATGGCGGTGTTGATGTTCACGCTCGATCATCTGGTCAAAAAAGGATTCACGCCGTTCCTGCCGCCGCTGCTCGTGAACTATGAAGCGATGATGGGCACGAGTTATTTCCCCGGCGGCGAAGAGCAGGCATACGCGGTGGGCGTGCAGAAAGAGAAAGACGGCCCACTGGAATCCGACGGCTTGTTTCTGATCGGCACCTCGGAAGTGTCGGTGGCCAGCTACCACAAAGATGAAACGCTGAAGGCCGCCGATCTGCCCAAGCGCTACTGCGGCATGTCACCCTGCTTCCGCCGCGAGGCGGGCACGTACGGCAAAGACACCCGCGGCCTCTACCGCATCCACCAGTTCCAGAAAGTGGAGCAGGTGGTGCTCTGCGAAGCCGATGACCTGTTGAGCGCCGAGATCCACCGCGAGCTGCTGCAAAATGCCGAAGAAGTGCTGCAAGCACTTGCATTGCCCTACCGCGTGGTGGATGTGTGCACCGGCGACATGGGCAGGGGGCAAGTGTTCAAAAACGACATCGAGACCTGGATGCCGAGCCGCAAGGGCTACGGCGAAACGCACAGCTGCTCCACCTTCCACGATTTCCAGGCTCGCAGACTCAATATCAAATACGAGACCAAAGAAGGCCAGAAGAAGTTCGTCCACACTTTGAACAATACCTGCATCGCCTCGCCGCGCATTCTCATCCCCATCCTCGAGCTCTACCAGAATAAAGACGGCTCCGTGACGGTGCCCGACGTACTGCGTCCCTACATGGGCGGGCAGAAGATGATCTCTGCCGCGAAAAAATGAAGACATTGCTGATCGCAGACGACAGCCAGTACAAAATAGATTTCCTGCTGGCTGCTATAAAAATATCTGTATCGCCGGATCCCATTCCCATCGAAATCGCCAGAACGACGGAAGAAGCGATCGATCTGCTTCTTAGTAACCAATCCATCGCAGCAGGCTTCATCGATTATGAAATTCCCAGCCGCAACGGCCCGCACATCATCCGCGCCTGGAGAGAGCTGGAAGCAACAAAAGCGCGGCCCACCGCCTTCATCTGCCTCGAGACGCGCTCAGGCGGCACGACGTTTTCTGACTACAGTACAAAAGCATTGGAAGCAGGAGCCGACGAGGCGATCTCGCTG
>DAISLF010000102.1:0-3851 GCA_036820585.1 Candidatus Peribacteria bacterium
AAACCGGACTGTGTGCATGGGCCTCGTTTTCTTTCTTCTTTTCTTGCTTCCCAGCTTCGCCAATTTTTCGCGGGCGGGAGAAATCTACTTCACCTCCGACCGCTATTTCTACCTGCCGCTCGTCGGACTGCTGCTCGTTGCCGGAAGTCTCTTCGATCGAGCCTTGCGCAGAGAGCACGAACGGATAGTGCAACGCCCCGGGAGCGCGCTTCTTCTGGTCGTACTAGTGCTCTTTGGATTTCTTACGATCCGGCAAAGCAAGGTATGGCAGAACTCCGATACATTTTATGCCGCCGCGATCGCGGAAAATCCCCAAAGCGCCGCACTGCATTATAACCGCGGGCTCCTCTGGCAACAGCATGGCGAGATGCATATGGCACTCGCGGAATATACCCTGGCGCTCCAGTACAATCCCCTGCTCGCGAAAGCGCACAACAATGTCGGGGCTATTTTCTGGACGATGCAGATGAATATCGCCGCAAAAAATGAATATCTGCAGGCACTCGCCCTCGATCCCGCATACGCCGAAGCTCATGACAACTTGGGCCTCGCGCTCATGCGGCTCGAACGCTACGAAGCGGCCAAGCAGGAATTCCAGCGTGCGCTCGCCCTCGCGCCTTCCGATGCGCAGGCGCAAGCGAATCTGGACGAAACAGAGGCGCGGCTCGAAAGACAGTGAACGAACGGTTGCATTCTTTACGCAGCAGTTCGCCAAGCAGACTTTTCAAAGAAGAAGACGTCTGGTAGAGTGCACATCAAAGCGTTCCACTACGCTAATACACCCTTTCTCCATGTCCGATTCCCAATTCCGCACGCCCAAAGGCACGCACGATTCCCTGCCGGATGACCAGCAGTATCGCACGTATATCAAAAAAGCGGTGCGTCACCGCGCGCGCCAGGCCGGCTTCAGGCGCATGGATCCGCCCATGTTCGAGTACCGCGGCATCTACGAGCGCGGCATCGGCGAACACACGGATATCGTGGAGAAGGAGCTCTTCGTCGTCTCCGGGCCCAAGCTGGAAGAAGGCAGCGAGTCTCCCTTCGCGCTGCGCCCCGAGTTCACGGCCGGCATGTGCCGCTCCTATATCGAGCATGGCATGCAGCAATTGCCCCAGCCAGTGGAGCTCTACGCCATCGGCCAATGTTTCCGCTACGACCGTCCGCAGAAAGGCCGCTACCGCCAGTTCAGCCAATTCGATTTCGAAGTGATCGGGCTGCGCGACCCGAGCCTGGATGCGCAGCTGATCCACATGCTCACGCATATTTTCCGCGATTTGAAGATCCTCGACCGCTTGAGCCTGCAGATCAATAACATCGGGACATCGGACGACCGTAAGGCATTCATGACGGCGCTCAAGGATTACTTCATCGGCAAGGAACGCCATCTGCCGCCCGAGGATGCGCGGCGCTTGCAGGAAAACCCGCTGCGTCTGCTCGATTCCAAGGAAGAAGACACGCAGATTCTCCTGAAGGGCGCACCGCGTCTGGAACAATTCGTGCAAGAAGAGAGCAAGAAATTCCACGAGACCCTGCTGGAATATCTCGATGAGCTCGGCGTGCAGTATGCAGAGAATTCGGGCCTCGTGCGCGGGCTCGATTACTATACGCAAACGGTGTTTGAATTCTGGGACCAGAGCTCGGGTGCGCAGAACGCGGTGGGAGGAGGCGGACGCTATGACGGACTCATCGAATTGCTTGGCGGCAAACCGACGCCGGGAGTCGGGTTCGCAGGCGGTCTGGAGCGCGTCATCTGGCACATGAGGGAAGCGGGCGTCGCGGTGCCCAACAAAGATCAGGTGGATGTCTTCGTGGCGCAGCTGGGTCCCGAAGCGAAAAAGAAATGCCTGCGACTCGTATCGGACCTGCGTGAGAAAGGAGTCCACACCGTGGGAGCGCTCGGCGAAGCGAGCCTCAAGAGCCAGATGCGTCTCGCCGACAAATTCGAAGCGCACTTCACGCTGCTGCTGGGCAAAATGGAAGTGAAGGAGAACACGATTATTTTACGTGACATGAAGGCCGGCAAGCAGCGCCAGATCTCCTTCGACGACGCCATGCCCGAGGTGATCAAGCTCCTCGGCAAGGAAAACTTGGATACATACGTCTTGCGCGACCACATGGGCCGTGATGTGTGAGAGAATGAGGACTTTTTGCTTGTCACGCATCCAAAATGGCTCGGCGGTAAGGAAAGAACGATTGGTCCGTCCAATCGAATGGAGTACAATGCCTCTCATGATTTCCGTCGTGATCCCCGCACATAACGAAGAGGAAAATATCGAGGCTTGCCTCGAGGCCCTCTCGCGGCAATCGACACGGCGGCGTTTCGAAGTGATCCTGGTCGATAATGCCTCCACGGACGGCACGGTCGCCATCGCGAAGAAATTTCGTCAAAAACTTTCGTTGCGCATCATCACGGAACGCAAAAAGGGACGAGGCATGGCGCGTTTCCGCGGGTTTCAGGAAGCCACAGGCGCTGTCATCCTCTCCACCGATGCCGATGCGCAGGTAGGCGAACATTGGATGGATTGTCTGGTGGAGACTCTCGAGCGCCGCCCCGGAACCGTCGCCGTGACGGGCGTCCCGCGCATCGCCGACTGCGGAACATTCCGCAATGCGCTCTTCAATTTCTTCGTGCCCAAATTTTTGCTTCTCAATTATCTTTTCTTCGGGCAACCGGGTCTTTCGGGCTTCAGCTTCGCCATCCGCAAAAATATCTACGACCGCGCCGGCGGATTCGACCCCTATACCGACGCGTACGAAGATCTGGAGCTCTCCATACGCGTGCATAGGCTCGGCCGAATCGTGCTCACGCGCAGGGAGCCCATTCTTTTTTCGGGCCGGCGGTTTCGCAACGGCCTGCTGCGGGGCTGGGCGGAGTATGTCCGCACATTCTTCGAGAAGTTCATCGTTGGCAAGCGGCGCGTGCTCTTGAGTGACGTGAAGTAACGGCGCTGTCTGCTGCTATAGTGACGCACATGCAATTGAGTTTTGTCATTCCGGCACACAATGAAGAAACACTCATCGGCGCCTGCATCGCGTCGATTACGAGCGAATGCAAGCGCACGGGGATCCGTCCGGATATGATCGTTGCCAACAATGCGAGCACGGACCGTACGGAAGAAATCGCGCTCGCCTCAGGCGCCCGCGTAGTAGAGGAAATGCGCAAAGGAACGGGCTGGGCGCGCCAAGCAGGATACCGGGCCGCATCCGGCGATTTGATCGCCTGCATCGATGCCGACAGCACATTGACCGCCGGATGGATCGCGTACGTGCTGAAGCAATTCGACAATGATCCTTCGCTCGCTGCCATCAGCGGACCGTATACATTCGAGCATGCATCCATCGTCGTCCGGTTCTTCGTCTGGCTGTATTATCAGATCGCCGTATTGCTGCATGTCTTCAACACGACCCTGTGGAAACGCGGGACGGTGATGCAAGGAGGGAACATGGTCATTCGCCGGTTGGCATTGGATGCCATCGGCGGCTTCAATACCGCCATTGAATTCTACGGCGACGATACCGATATGGCCCGGCGTCTCTCGGCTGTGGGCCGGGTCAAATTTGATTTGCACATGGTCGTCTACTCCTCCCCGCGCCGCCTGGAATCCGAGGGCCTTGTGGGCGCGTCGCTGCGCTATATCATCAATCATGCTTGGATCATTTTTTTCGGAAAGCCCTTCCACGCCGTTCACAAAGATGTGAGAACCGCCGGACAAGCAGATATGCCTAAGCGGTGAACAATTAAGAATCCCTCTGCTGCTTCATACAATCCGCCGGATGCACTCTATAGAGAGGATGCAGAAAGAAGATATCGATATGTGCCAAGATCATTCCGGCAGCCCATAGTCTCAGCG
>DAISLF010000103.1:0-3830 GCA_036820585.1 Candidatus Peribacteria bacterium
AGCGTGAACACTCCTTCGAATACTTTACTGTAGACGTGGGGCAACTGCAGACGAATGGCGCGTGTCACGCGGAAGCTGACATACACGCTCTGGCGGGAGGAAGAGATCGACGTATTGCGCACGACCAAATTCTGCACTCCCACCTGCGAGGAGCTCACGATCTGCTGGCTGGTGTGCTCCACGAGCACGAGCGCGCCGCTGCTGATGCCGATGATGGTGGGATTCTGTCCGCCGCTGCCGCTCTGGAGCGCCAATACCGCGCCGGTGCCATGGATGAGCGGATCCAAAACGCGCTCGGCATGATGCACGTGGTATTCGATCATCTGCAAAATCTGCGAGCCGTTCTGCTCCACGATGGATGCCGTCTGTTGGAGTAAGCGGTCTTCGGTGGAAGCGAAGAGCAGCGGGATGACAGCCGTCGCCACTATCGCGAGCACCGCAATGAAGATGAGCAGCTCGATAAGAGTGGTGCCGGGATGACGGAGGTGAGAAAAGTGAGGGAAGTGAGAAAAGCTAGAAATGTGTCCGTCACCTTTCTTTCCTTCCTCACCTTTCTCACTTTTCTTTCTTCCCCTCTCATCACCAAAAATATCCACACAAAGCCAGCGAAGAAAAAACGGGATCATGAGCAGAGAGAGTATGCCGATACTTCCTTCCATGAGGCGACCGTCGTTTGCGGGTAGAGTTTGCGGATGAGAATCTCGAGACGACGCACCGTGTTGCCGCTGTCACCCTCCACGCAGAGAGTACGGTTCGCATTGCCCGCACCGCCCACGTGATGAATCACGCACGTGCCGCTCGTGAAAGAAAACGTATCGCCGCCCGCGTATGTCAGGTCTGCGTGCAGCGACCGCAACCCGCGTTCCGCGCATGTCTGCGCCAGCTCCAGCGCCTGGGCGGATTGCACCACGGCGAGTCCCGTCTGCTGCGTGGCCAGCCCGAGCAAGATGAGCGACACCGCCGTCGTCGTCGCGATCGAGCCGATCACCAGCACGCTGATGAGAAAAATGTAGCCTGGATGACGGAGGTGAGAAAGGTGAGGGAAGTGAGAAAAGCTAGAAATGTGTCCGTCACCTTTCTTTCCTTCCTCACTTTTCTTTCTTCCCCTCTCATCACCAAAAATATCCACACAAAGCCGGCGAAGGAAATATGAGATCATGAGCATGGCCCCGGCGCAGCGCCGGGCTTGAGAATAAGAAGCGCTTTGCTGGTGACGAGAAACACGCGGTCACGGGCGGCATCGTAGAAAACGCCGCGCGCGGGACCGTTCACCGAATTGTACGAGGCCAGCTCCGGCAGTGTCTTGTCGTGCACTTGCACCACTTGGAATGCCTTGCCGCTGGAGTACGTGGCAAGGAATGCATAGCACCCGGACGGATCGAGCTGCACGCCCATCAAGCTTCCGCTGGTATCGTGATACCACGGACCGGGTGCGGGCGGAGGCGATCCGCCGCCGGCGCGCGTATCGAAGAGGACCAATTCCTGGATCGCGCCCTTTTGGCGGCCAAGCAGTGCCGATGTGCCGCTTATGAGAACCGAGAGTCCCGCTTCGGTGCTGGTGATGTTGTAGTTGGAGTTGGCAGGGAATGACAACGCTCCCGTCGCACTCAGCTGCGCCACCTTCATTTCGCCGGCGCTGTCCGCTGTGCCCATATACACGCCCGTGCCGCTGATGGAAACCGCGTTCACGGTGGCTCCGATTTCAAGCGCGCTTTTGAATACCATCGAGCCGCTACTCGTGATATCCAAAGAATATAACTCGGGATACGAAGCGTTATTGTCGGCACCCACCACGAGCGCATTGCCATTGAGTCCCAGCCCCGTCGCCAGCCGCGAACCGGAGAGATCGTATGTCGTGATGCGGTTGCCCGCCGCGAGAGTTGCGGGCGAAGAGATATCGAATGCCTGGATTTCGCTCGCGGCGCTGTTCGTCGCGACGTAGAGGACTTTGCCTTTCACGGCCAATGCGTAGGCGGTGGCGCCCAGGCTGAACGCCGCATCGACGCGCACGGGCGCGGCGGTATTCGAGATATCGAAAATGGAGAGCCCCGCGCCGCCGCTCGTCGTATCGCCGGCGACGAATGCGTAGTTACCCGAGAGTGCGACTGCATTGAAGAGCGGCGTGCCGGCATCGATATAGCTCCCTTCGAGCGCGGGCGTGGACCAGTTGCCGGTGAGGCGGGCGGTGCGCCAGTCGGTCAGTTCGCTCGTGAGCGTGATGCTGCCCGAGTGATTGAAACCATGTTTCCAATTGGTAAGCACGCTGAGACCCGCCCAATCGCCGGCAAGAGACGTGACGGTGACGCTCGTCACATACGCGCCGCTGATACTCACTTTCGATCCGCTGAAGACCCATGTGCGCGATGCATTGAGCGACACGCCATGCGCGCCCGCCGTGAGTGCGGCGAAGCTGCCGTCCCGGATGCTGCGCGACGCTTCCAGTGCACGGTTGGCTGCCTGCACCGCACGCACGCGATCCCCTGCCACCACCGTGTTTTCCTGTCCGCGCAGCAAGATCAAACCGACCGCCGCGATGAAGAGCCCGAAGATCACGATCCCCAGCATGACTTCCAGCAAGAGGAATCCCGGACGGCGATGTGAGGTGAACCTCAATGTCATGGAGATCATCCTACCATCTTCGGAGGAATCGGAGGAATCCGAAGAACCCAAGAAATCCAACGACGGACAGTCCCTGGGATTTCTTGGGTTCTTCGGATTCCTTTTCAATTGAATTGCATGAGCAACACTTCATCCTGGAAATCCGCGGATTTCGTCCCAAGCGAGCCCAGCTCGGTGACGGCCAGAACGGCACAGGAATTCAAAATCGCTTTGCCGCCCGCATCCAGCATCCCCTTGGCAGTGAGATACGCTTTCAGCGACTGCTGGCCGCCGAAACCGGGATAATTCGCCACCGTGTCTCCATTACGATACAGCACAACATGTCCTTGGTTATTCGCATATGGATAGGTATCGAAAGATGTATTGAAAACCAGCCAACGGTTCTGTTTATAGAAACCATTGACGCGGACGGAGAGGTGCTTACCGCTCGCGAGGCTCACGGTCGCCGTATCGGTGCCGTTTGGTTCCACCGCATTGCCGAACGCATCGCCGTTTGCCTTGCAGTTCCCGTTGCCTCCGAAGACGCCACTGAATGTGCTGTCGTCATCCGTGCTCTGACAAACGTGTACCGGCACGGGCGGGCCGCCGGCGCCGTAGGAGATGAGTGCTTCTTCATGGGTATATGTCAGAGTCGTACTGGCCGTAGTGGTGATGAGGCCGCTACCCGTGATGGTGAATTTCGTATCGCAGAGACCAATACCTCCGCCTCCTCCTCCACCCCCCCCCACTGCGCTGGAACTGGCAGCCGCTGCGGAAGAAGATGTTCCGCTTCCTCCTGCGCATGCGCCGAGTGTCGCCCCCTGGCTCTGGCGGGTGGGCCACTCGGAATCCACGATGGAAATTGTCTGGCCATTCTCGCAGATGGTCAGCACGTCGCTTTGATTGGTGGCCAGCTGCTGGGGGCTCACGGCAATCGTCACCTGGATGACGCGCTGATCATTATTGAGTGCACGCAGGACAATGCTGCCCGTCGTCGAGGGCATTCCCTTCACTTTCGCATATGTCACATCGAACAAGCCGGATACTGCGACGGTGGACGGCATGGGATAGACCTCGTCGAATTGCGTGTCGCGCGCGGCATAGCTGTTGCCTTTGTAGAGCACGCCCGCCGGCACATAAAATCCCCAGCTGCTGTCGCGCTGCCCCAGCTGCGACAAGAGCTTGGCACGCGATAGTCCTTGCGTGACTTGCTGCGTCGCATTGTCCAGATC
>DAISLF010000104.1:0-3755 GCA_036820585.1 Candidatus Peribacteria bacterium
CTTGTTCCATCCAGTCCATGGTCGCCTCGCCTTCATGCACTTCGCCTATTTTATGCGTGCGTCCCGTGTAGAACAGGATGCGCTCGGACGTGGTCGTCTTGCCCGCGTCGATGTGGGCGATGATACCGATGTTGCGTACATTTTTGAGGTCCATAACGAGTGGGTGAATGAAGAGCGGGAGCCGTGAAAAAGAGCATCGCTGCGCAGGATGCTGCTGCATCAAACGTGAACGAGACTATAGGGAAAGGATCTGGCAGACGCAAACCGAATTTCGACCGGTCGGCCTTTCTCAACGTACAAAAAGACGGTGGATGTAAAAAGAATGAATTGTGTGTTGAGAAGAGAAAAAATGCGAAAGCATTATACACTTTTTATCAAAAAATACAATGGTCTGCAGTGACCTACACTTGAAACTCCTGTCAGAACTTCTTAGCTCTGCTTCGCAAGATGAGCGAATGCCTTGTTGGCCTGAGCCATCTTCAGTACATCTTGCTTCTTTTTGATGGCATTGCCCTGGTCGGCGGAAGCATCGAGCAGCTCGAGTGCCAGCTTGTGGGCCATGGGAACGCCCTTGCGATCGCGAGCAGCCGTGAGGATCCAACGAATACTGAGCGCCTGTTGGCGACGCGGACTCACCTCGACGGGCACTTGATAGACGGAACCGGCCACGCGCTTGGGACGCACTTCCACGAGCGGCGTCACATTGAGCAACGCCTTGGAAAACACTTCCATGGGGGCGTCTTTGGTGCGCGTCTTGATGATCTCCAGCGCATCGGCGAAAATCCGGCGGGCAATGGTTTTCTTCCCCTGCTTCATGAGACAGCAGATGAATTTCTCCGTGAGAACATCGGAGCCCTGGGGAATGTATTGCTTCGGAACGCGAGCCATGGAAAATCAGGAAGAGAACTGAAGAAATTACTTGGGACGTTTGGCACCGTAGCGGGAACGGCCCTGCTTACGGTCGCGCACTCCTTCGGTATCCAGCACGCCGCGGATAATGTGGTAACGAACTCCCGGAAGGTCTTTTACGCGGCCACCACGCACCAGCACGACGCTGTGCTCCTGCAAGTTATGGCCTTCTCCCATGATATAGGCCTTCACCTCGTGACCATTGGTGAGACGCACCCGGGCGATTTTACGCAGAGCGGAGTTCGGCTTTTTGGGCGTCATGGTGGTCACCTTGATGCACACACCGCGTTTGAAGGGCGCGCCCTTGGGCAGAGGCACATCGCGCATCGTGAGCGAGTTCCAGGCGGTCTGCATCGCGGGAGCCTTGGACTTGCGCCGCTTGTCGCGACGGGGCCAGCGGATGAGCTGATTCACGGTAGGCATAGCGGGCAGGAATGGTAATGGGAACGGCTCTGGAAGTAAAGATGGAAGATCGGAGTTGCTGGTTGATTGGTTTTTGGTTCAGCGAGTGATCGAGCAAGCAGCCAACCACCAACAATCATCAGGATTCTTCCGACTCACTCGGATCGACCTTGTTGCCCGAAAGATAGCGCTTGCGGTAGACCTCGCCCGTGGGGATGAGACGGCCGATAATCACGTTTTCCTTGAGGCCCTGGAGCATATCGATACGGCGGGTGGTGGCGGCTTCCACGAGCACGCGGATGGTTTCTTGGAAAGATGCGCCTGCCAGCCATGAATCGGTCGCGAGTGCCACGCGCGTGATACCGAGAAGCAATTGTTCGTAGGTAGCTTCTTTTCCGTGCTTGATATCGCGCTTCACGCGGTCGTTTTCAAATTGCAGCTCGCCCATGTCGGCGGTCTCGCCGGGAAGGAACTTCGTGTCGCCGGCATCGATGATGCGGATCTTAGAAAACATTTTCTTCACGATGATCTCCAAGTGCTTATCGTTGATCGTCTGGCCCTGCGAAGCATAGATGTGTTGCACTTCTTGCACGATGTAATTCTGGACGGCGTACGCTCCTTTCTTCTCCAGCAATTCCTGCAGATTGTAATGGCCTACGTTGAGCGCCTGACCTCCTTCCACGACGGAACCCGTTTTGACGAGCAAAGATTCGCGCGGACCGAACTCGTAGCTGCGCTCCTGGATCTCGCTGTGACGTACCCGCACGATGCCGCGCTCAATGTGCGACACTGTGCCGGCGATGGTCACCTTGATGGTGGATTTATCGGAAATGGCCTTGGAGAGCACGGCGCGCTCGGCGACGTCATCGCCTTTTTTGACGAGCACTTCGAATCCCGACGGAACGTAGTAGGTATCCTCGCCCGGCTCTTCGGCAATGATATGGACGGTGGTTTTGCCTCCGCCGTGCGAGACCTTCACGCGGCCCGCGATGTCGGAAAGGGTAGCCGGCGTGCGCGGCGATCGCGCTTCGAACAGCTCTTCCACGCGGGTGAGACCCTGCGTGATGTCCGCTCCTTCGGCGACTCCTCCCATGTGGAAGGTTCTCATGGTGAGCTGCGTGCCAGGCTCGCCGATACTCTGTGCGGCGATGATGCCCACCGGCGTGCCGATCTGGACGGTCTTGTTGTTGCTGAGGTCGCGTCCGTAACACTTCACGCAGATACCGCCGCGCGTCTTGCAGGTCATAATGGAACGCACTTGCACGCCTTCCATCTTCTCTTTGTTGATGGCATCGAGAAGGGCTTGGTCGATTTCATCATCGCGCTTGGCGATGGTTTTGTTGCCCACCTTCAGGTCCGCGGCGAGCGAGCGGCCGAAGAGGCGGCTCTCGAATTTCTCCCCGATGCGCTCGGAATCGGCGCGGGTGACATTGTGGCCGCGTTCGGCACCGCAATCCACTTCACGGATGATGATGTCCTGGACGGCATCCACCAGACGGCGCGTGAGGTAGCCGGCTTCGGCGGTCTTGAGAGCCGTGTCGGATTTTCCTTTGCGTCCTCCGTGCGTGGCGATGAAATATTCGAGCACGTTGAAGCCGTCTTTGAGATTGCTTTGCACCGGGAGCTCGATGGTGCGGCCGGACGGGTTGGCTACGAGTCCTTTCATGCCGGCCAGCTGCGTCACTTGTCCCCAGTTGCCACGGGCGCCGGAGTCGATCACGTAGGTGATGTCGTTCTCTTCCTGGCTCAGGAATTCCTGGATCATGACGTTCGTCACTTCGTTCTTCGTGTGGCTCCAGATGCGGATGGCGTGGTTGTAGCGTTCATCGGCGGTCACGAGTCCTTTCCAGTAGAAGTTATTGATCTTGCGGATCTTCTCATTGGCGGCCTCCAGCAATTGCTGGCGGTCCTTGGGGATCGTGATGTCGGTGGCGGCGATGGAGATGCCGGACACGGTCACGAAATCGAAGCCGAGATTCTTGATGCGGTCAGCGAGCGCCACGGTCTCTTCGCGACCGAGCAATTCGAGCGAGCGCGAGACGAGATCGGAGAGATTTTTCTTCTTCATCGTTGCGTTGATGAAGCCGAGCGCAGGCGGCACGACTTCCTGGAACTTGAGCCGCCCGACGGATGTCTCGACGATTTCGGTCGTGCCATCGGCCTTGGACAAACGCACTTTGATCTTGGCTTGGAGATCGGTGACGCGATGTTCGTACGCCATGAACGCCTCCTCGGGCGAGGAGAAAACCATTCCTTCGCCTTTCTTCCCATCATGCGTGCGTGTGAGAAAGTAGCAGCCGAGCACCATGTCCTGGACCGGGTTGATGATCGGTTCGCCGGCGGACGGCTTGAGGACGTTTTGGGCGGCAGACATCAGCTCGGCGGCTTCCTGCTGGGCCTTTGTCGAAAGCGGGACGTGCACGGCCATTTGGTCTCCGTCAAAG
>DAISLF010000105.1:0-3702 GCA_036820585.1 Candidatus Peribacteria bacterium
TCGCCGATTCAAAAGACTTTATGAAGTCTACTAGTCTTCAAGGGATAGTCACCAAAAATTTCTATCTTCGTTGCAGGAATCCCATTGCCAGGAAAGAAAGCACCATTGCGCCCAGCCAGGCGAGCACGACTTGCAACGTCAGCTGACTCTCGCGCTTCTCCGTTTCCCGTAGCGATTGCCCGGCTAGGACGAAGCCCGGGTGCACGCCGCCCACGCGCGTGATCACGCTCGCGATGCGGACAGCGGGCTGCGGCTGCCAGGTGATACGGTCTTCGCCATGAGCGCGCACTTCCTGAAAGATGCCGGCGGGCAGGACGGGACTTTGGCTTTTGAGGAGTGCAGAAGAAGCGAGCATCACGCCTTTGTCGTCGAAAGCGATCACGAACGGCGCCAGACTGAGTGCGATATCGGTTTTAGCGGGTGGCACGACGGTGATGGGCGAAGCACCTTGTTCCAAGGCGAGCGCCGCGTCTTCTGCCAGGCGCACGGGTATGTCGTTGGCGGAGTGGCGCATGTCTTGTTGGATTGCGGTATACACGAGTGCGCAGAGAATCGTCGTGACGATGCCGAGCGGCAGCCAGGATTTCAAGAGATGCATGGGCGTAGAGGAAAGAGACGTGGAACAGTATACCCCTCTTCTTTCTCTCCTTTCTCAGCCCTGGCAGGCATGTCCGTCGCGCACTCCCGCCCGGGCTGCCGCGCACATGTCTGGATACGCACCGCCGTCGCAGCCGCAGTATCCGCTAGGATTAGGCGCAGCAGCATTGCAGGTGATGGCCCCCTGCACACAGGTTTTTTTCGATGGGTCCCATGCTTGGCCCGCCGGACATTTACAGCTGCCGGCCGGAGCCGTGGCATTGACCGTGGTATTGTCTGCAGTACTGTTTGCAGATGTCTGCGCTTGCTCTTGTGATGACGTTGCCATCGCCGATTGCGTCATGATAGAAAAGGAGAGGGTATTGCTGCGGCCGTCGGATGTCTGCACGGCTACGTCATACTGTCCCGGGGCGTAGAGGCGCATCGGATGCGCGCAGCTGGGATGTGCGCTGAAGCAGGGCAAGGTCGTCGCGCCCGGTACCGTGAAGTTGAGATGCGTGCTATCGGAGGAGTCGAGATTGGGAATGACGCTATCGGCAAAGGTGACGGTATTGCCATGCGCGAGGAAGCCGTTGCCTGCGATAGTCACGTGCAGGCCCGCCGCACCCGATGCCGGTGAGAGCGACAGAATATGCGGCAGTGCAGCGCGGGTACTGGATGACGACAACGAGCTGTTCTGCACGCAGACTCTTTTGCCATTTCTGCATTCCGGGTGCGTCGTACGGGTACAAAGGAGCGTGAGCGGCCTGCAGGTACTGCTCCTCGCAGAAGTTTTAGAAGAGGAAGATTGGGAACTGACACAGCGCCAATGCCTGGCGATGCAACGTGCCTGCCTGTTCTTCATGCACATCATGTGGAGCGCGCCGCAGGGGAGCGAGCTCGGTGCATTCGTAGCCGCTTCTGTCACCAGGGCCGTACAAACGGTGCAAGCCGCGATGGCGAGCAGGGCAAGGGGTTTTTTCATACAAAAGAAGAGGGAAGTATTCTCTTCTCTCTACGGTTGAGATGCTTATTTGTTACACAAATTTCCCAAGAAAATCAGAGAGTTTCGTCGATTATCGCAAGGAACTGTGCCTTCCCACCATCGCTGCGTCTTTCATCATGCTGGAGGAAGCAGCGGAAGATACGTAACGGTTTGTTTTATTACGACAAGGATATGCATTTGCTCGTGTGATGCGCCTGCCGGCACTTGAATGCTTTTTCTTATTTTTCTCGCAGACAAAAACACTCCCCGTGCTGAGAGTGTTTGCAAACAATGTGACGTGCCATCAATTCGTCGTCGCCGTCAGCGTGACATAGGCTTTATACGTGTCAGAGGGAACGATCACCGTGCCATGGAGAATGGCGCGGAAACCGACGTTTTCGGTATCACCAGCGACGGAAGTCTGTGTAGCGCGGTTGGCGATGTTCACGGCCGAACCCGTGGCGACGCGCAGCCATTTGTCGGTTGTCCCATCTGCTCCCCAGCTTTGTCCGGCGCCTCCTGCGGTGGTGCTCGTTGAGGAGAGACGCCCCGCCCAGCGCGCATCATTATTCACCGTTCCTGCAGCGGCAAGCATTGCGATGGGTTGGTTGCTCATGGTGGTTGATCCTGTACCCAGAGGGGCGATACGGTTGGTGAGCGACGCAAAGGCATTCAAATATCCCGTGCCGGTGCGGGAACCCGCGGCGCCCGTGCCGGTTTGCACCTGCCAGGAAAGGGTATAGCCCAGCGTGTCATTCGTTTGCACCGTGCATGCGGTGGCACGGTTGGCGCAGTAGCCAAGAGCGCCGCAGCCACCGGAGTTCGTGCTGGAGTCTCCCGTGCGGATGATGGTGCCCAGAGTGACGGAAGTGGGAGTGCAACTAAGGCTCACGTCCGCTGCCACGGTCAATGCGACGCCTATTGTCTGAGGGCTGCTTGCCGCCAAAGAACGCAAGGGTTCCGCGAAGGCGAGGATGCCGATATACAGCGAGACTGTGGCGGCAAAACCAACAGTAAGGATGCGGATCGAGCGTTCCCGGGAAAGAAGAGAGGTGCGCATATTTGTATGTGTGTATGTGATTAACGTAGACATCATACATTTTTACCCTGAAATGCGCAAGTATTTCTCTTTTCCTGGCTATGGACGTGTTTTTTGTATCCGAGCGGCATGCGATCCTGGCGGGAGGGGTGAAGGTCATGGGTATCTCTACGATGCAATCAAGAGCTCATTTGCTTCCCAGGGGCGTGTGGCTCACTCCAAAAAGCTCTTTCTTGCGTGGCACGAAAGGTGTTTCAAGTCTACAATCCATGGCCATGAGTCATGCCGCTTCCTCTTCCGCGGCTGTGCGCTCAAAACCGCTTCGCCCGAAGCGATCCGCGAAACCTCATCGGCTGCTCCAAAGGAAAGTGAAAAAAACCGTCTCGGCCGTCCGTCGCGGGCAGGCGGCACATACTGCCGCCCAGGGCAGAGCGCTGGAGAAAACAAAGGAACAGTCGCAGTTTCTGCTCAAGGCAGGCGAAATTTTATCGTCGTCGCTCGATTATCAAACGACTCTCAAAAATATCGCGGATCTGGTGGTGCCGCGCCTTGCCGAATGGTGCACGATCGATTTGAAGGGTGAGGATGGCGTCATCCGCCAGCTCGCCATCGCGCATGCTGATCCGCGCATGGTGCGTGCGGCGAAGGAATTAAACCGCAAGTATCCCACGGACAACGACGAGGAGACGGGTAACTTTCTTGGTTGATGAATGACAGGATGCTTTGGCTTGGGGAAAAGAAGAAGTAGACTTTTTACCCTTCCCTTCATTCATCCATGAAAAAAAGTGCACATTTTGCGGATCGAGAAAGACTGTCCGGTTCGGTGGTCGCCGGAGGAAATGCAACGCTTGCACGCACACGTTCAGAGTGGAGAACAGAGGCAGGAAAGCCGGGCCGGAGTCCCATGATCGCTACGTCCTGGATCGCAGCACCTACCGCAGAGTGGGGACGACGAGTGCAAAGAGTCATGTTGCCATTCTGAAGAACCTGCACCGTGATCTCACCGGTGTTGTCTTTGCGAATCCGCACCTGCCACGCGGCATCTTCACCGTGAATCCATAAACCTCACTCTGCGCATGACAGAGCCAGAATCTGATACCCA
>DAISLF010000106.1:0-3655 GCA_036820585.1 Candidatus Peribacteria bacterium
CTCGAATGCTACCGCGTTCTCCTTTGTCGATCTGCAGGATACCTTCAATACCGGCACCCAGACGATCAGCGTGCTGGGGAAAGACAGCGGCAACAATACCCACGTCCAGATCGTGAGTGCTTCCTGTGATCCGAGCAGTGGCAGCCAAGCGACCACCACCACGACTGCAGGCGGAGGGGGAGGTGGAGGTGGTCGCGCCTTCCTGGCAACGGGAGCCAGCAAGAGCAGCGTGGCCAGCTCCTCCTCCAGCAGTGAGCAAGCATCTTCTGCTTCCTCTGCTGGTTCCACTCTCTTCTCCGATGTGCCGGTGGATGCATGGTTTTCTTCCTCCGTGTCTGCTCTCACGCAGGCAGGGATTGTCTCGGGGTACAAGGACGCGCAGGGAAATCTAACCGGACAATTCAAGCCTGCCAACAATGTGACGCAGGCCGAGATCCTCAAGATGGCCCTCCTCGCCGCGGGGAAGAGCGCGATGGCAGGCATACCCAAGAATCGCTCGGCCCGAGGAGATTGGTCAGCATCCTACGTCAAAGCAGCCGAAGACCTGCATCTCTCGGTCTACGATCCTTCGCTTGATATCCGTCTGCCTGCCACGAGAGGACAAGTGGTCCAGACGGTATTGGAAGCATTTGGAACTCCGATCATCACTGGAGACAATCCCTTCCATGATCTTCCCTCTTCGTCTCCCTTCGCCCCCGCCATTGAAACTGCGACGAAGCTTGGCATCCTCTCCGGTGACACCGATGCTCAGGGCACTATGAAAGGCACCGTGCGACCCTCTGACCCCATCAACCGTGCGGAGGCGAGTAAGATGGTCGTGCTGGCGATGCGGATGCTGGGGAAGTGAGATTAGAGCAGCGGGCTGTACCGTAAATTTCTCTCATGAGTTGATTCGGCTGGGAACTCACTGCATAACTTTATTGTGGCTTCTCTACACGAATGTTGCGCACATCATCTGCCTTGTCCGCTCTCGCCTCCACCGTGAAATTTCCCACAGACGGCGTCCAGAAAAAGGAAAAATCCGGGGCCGTCCCCTCCCCTGCTTTGGCACCATTCACATACCAGCTGATCGCAGAGATACCCGGCGATGCTTCGGCATCGAAGGGAACTTTTTGCTGCATCGCCGGGATCGTCGGATCCAGTTGATAGGCGGCATTTTGCTGCGGGTGACCGATGAGAATCCACGTGCCGGAGGCGCTGCGGGCGGAGGCAGCGCAAAGCGGCGAATGCCCTGACGGAGGCAATGGGAAGCCGCGTTCACGTGCCCACGAGCGGGCCTCGGGCGGGAAAATCGTGAAAGTTTTTTGGATGACAAACGGTGCGGGACACGATGCGTTTGCCAAAAGACCATTGCGCGTATCGATCGCCAAGGACCGGAACATCTCATCGGGCGTTCGCGGCTGCGTGCCTTGCGCGAAATATTCCTGCATCACGGCGGGGCAGAGCGGAGTCGGCAGCTTGCCCGAGAGCATGCAGATTTCTTGCGCGGTGATTCCAGGAGGCCTCAAGAAATCTTCCGGATGCAATCCCTGCTCGGCCGCCAGCATCACATCGTGAAAAATAGGCGCCGCTCCCGTGACGCCGGAAGTATCTTTCATGGGGGAGTTATCGGCATTGCCCACCCACACGCCCACGATGCGGTCCGGCGTGAAGCCGATGGTCCAATTATCGCGCGAATTACGGGTAGTGCCGGTCTTGGCGGCGACGGGAAAAGGAAATTGCAGCGGACTGTTCTCTCCGAACTCCGGCAGGCGCGCCGCATTATCGCTGAGTGCTTTGGCGATCAACCAAGAGACTGCAAGCGGCAGAATCTTGTCGCCATGCCTGATCGGTTGATTGATCAGTGTACGCAGCGGAAGCGTTGCCCCGCCGCGTGCGAAAATACCATAGGCGCGCGCCAGCTCCAGCAGCTTAACTTCGCCGTCGCCGAGCGTGAGCGCCAAGCCGTAGTGCGAAGGATCATCGCCGAGCGTCGTGATGCCGTCGCGCTTGAGGAAATCCAAGAGCGATTGGACTCCGATTTTCTGGAGCACTTTCACCGCGGGCACGTTATACGAATTGGCGAGCGCATCGCGGTAGCGCACAAGCCCGTGAAAATCGAAATCATAATTGCGCGGCGTGTACGGATTGCCGTCTTGCGTGAAGAATTGCGTCTCCACATCCGCGACCGTCGTAGCCAGCGTATCGCCGCCGGCAAGCGCGAGTGCGTAGGTGAAGGGTTTCAAAGCGGAGCCCGGCTGGCGCGCGGAGATGGCGACATTTACCTGGCCATCGTGCGCGGTATCGAAGTAATCGGCGCTTCCGAGCATCGAAAGGACATCGCCCGTGCGTGCGTCGAGCGTTACGACGGCCGCCGAGGTCACATTTTTTTCTTGCAGCAGCTTCAAGTGATTCGCGACGATCTGTTCGGTTTGAGACTGAAGATTGGCATCCAAGGTCGTATGGAGGTCGCCGCCCCGGCGCAATTGGTCCGCATGTTGTTGGAGCATCCAGAAGACAAAATGCGGCGCCGTGATGTTCGTCCGATCCGCATGCAGCCGGATGGGAACGGCTGCTGCATCCGCGTACTGCACCGCGGAAATATCTCCATGATTGCGGAGTGCCGCAAGCACGGCTTTTTGCCGGGCCCGTGCGAGTGCAGGTGCGCGGAAAGGATCGTAATCGCTGGGCGATTGCAGGAGCCCTATCAGGAACGCATTTTCCTGGAGCGATAATTCATCCGGTTCTTTGCCGAAGTACGTGTGTGCGGCCGCGATGAAACCGTATGCCTGATGCCCGAAGTACGCGGTATTCAAGTACGATTCCACAATTTGTTTCTTGCTCAGCAGACGTTCCAGCCGCAGTGCATCGTACGCTTCGACTATTTTGTAGAAAAACCCGCGGTTTTTGGGCTGCAATCGGGCGCGGACCAATTGCTGCGTGATAGTGCTGCCGCCCGAAACCACCTGTCCCGCCTCGCTGTTTTGGATGATGGAGCGCGCGATGCCGCGCAGGCTGATGCCGGGATGGCTCCAAAATGTCTGATCTTCCGTAGCGATGAGCGCGCGGATGGCATCGGGCGGGATTCGCGCAAAGGGCAGGAAGCTCGCCGGCCCATTGCCTGTTTGGTAGAGGAGTGTTCCGGTGCGATCGAAAACTCGCACGGGTGCATTGGCTCCTTTTTCCATCAATCTACGGGGCAGCGGCCACCACAGGAGTGCTGCCAGCAAAACGATCACCACCAAAGAGACGGCCGCGATGAGCCGTCCACGTCCCCCATCCCCTCCCCCTCTTCGGAGGAGGGATAGGGAAGAATGGGAAGAAAAGAAAAAAGCCAAAGGCCCCCCTCCCTCGCAGACGGGAGAGGAGGGTTGGGGGGTGGGGGGAAGTGCAGAAATATTTTTCATCATCACTCTTGCACCGTAAACCAATCGCCGGAGGTCTGGCCGAAGACTTCGGGGAAGTAGGTCTCCCAAATTTTCGCCGGGCGCTCATGGAATTGTCCCGGCGTCGTCGCGCGCGCGAGATAGGTATATTGGTAGACGCCCGCGGGAAGGAAATCGGCGAAGAGATACACGCGGTCATCGCGGAATTCTCGGTGCGTGAAGCGCCAGAGGCCGTTGTCCACGTACTCGTTGAGCCACGGGCTAGACGCTGTATCCTGCGCTTCTATTTC
>DAISLF010000107.1:0-3630 GCA_036820585.1 Candidatus Peribacteria bacterium
GCCCCTAAGTTCGCGGGCGTCGTGAGCTTCATCACGACCTACCTCAACTCTCAAAGTCCGAGCATTCCGTACCTCGTCGGCTACTTCCTGCTCGTCATCGCTTTCACCTTCTTCTACGTGTCGGTCACCTTCAAGCCCGAAGAAGTGGCGGAGAGTATTCAGAAGCGCGGCGGCTTCATCCCTGGCGTGCGTCCGGGCGCCCAAACGGCCAAGCTTCTCCAGCAGACCAGCAACCGCCTGAACCTGTGGGGCGGCATCTTCCTCGCGGTCGTCGCCATTATCCCGTTGCTCTTCACCAAGTACACGTCGCTCACTTCCGCCGATCTGCTCATCTCCGGTTCCGGTCTCATCATCATCGTCGGTGTCGTCATGGAACTCATCCGCACCATCAATGCGCAAATGTTGGCGCATGATTATGATAAGCTTGTGTAAATGACCCAGCACCAAGGACCAATCATCATCTGAACTCGGTCATTGATGATTGTGCGATGGGCGCCTCTTCTTTTCTTCCATGGATCTCGTTCTCTTCGGCATCCAAGGCTCCGGCAAAGGAACGCAGGCAAAAAAATTAGCGGCCGAATTCGGCTACGATATTTTCGAAGCGGGCGGCGAGCTGCGCAAAATTGCGGCGTCCGATATGGAGCTCGGCAAGACGGTCAAAAGCTACATCGATGCCGGCAAACTCGTGCCGCACCAAATCATCATGGAAGTGGTGAAGGCGGCGATCCTCGCGCGCCCGAAGGATCGCAGAATTTTATTCGATGGGATTCCGCGCGATCTGGACCAGATGCGTGACTTCGATGCCATCATGCGCGATGCAGGCCGCGAGTTTCGTGCAATCCATCTGTTGCTCGATCCCGAAGAGGGACTGCGCCGCATCTTCGGACGTGCGAAGGCGGAAGGCCGCGCCGATGATGCGAACGAAGACATTGTCCGCCGGCGCATGGCGACATTTGTCGAAAAGACCATGCCGGTGATTGGACAGTACAAAGAGCAGGGAAAAGTGACGGAGCTGCGGGGGGAACGGGATGTGGAAGAAGTCTATCGAGAGCTGCAAAAGGTTGCGGCAGGGGAATAATCAAACGCCCAATACCAGCCGCCAAGAAACAGAAAAAGAATCCATTTATCGTTTTGAATCTTCTCTATTTTTCCTGTTTCTTGGTGTTTGATTATTCGCCTTTGGCAATTTCCTTCCACAGAAGGAAAATCTCGCAAACTCCCCGGAGAATCCCTATCCTCTCCCCGTATGTCTTCCTTCCAAACATTTTCGCTCAAGGAAATCGCGCATCTGCGCAAGGCCGGCGAGATCTTGCGCCGTTGTCTGGAAGAGACGGCGGCGGCCGTGCGGCCGGGCATCACGACGGGCGAGCTTGATCTGATCGCGGAGAAATTCATCGTGTCGGAAGGCGGCAAGCCGGCGTTCAAAGGCTACCGCGGCTATCCGGCGACCCTCTGCACTTCCGTGAATGAACAATGCGTGCACGGCATTCCCGGCAAAAAAATGGTGCAGGAAGGCGATATCATTTCGCTTGATTGCGGCGTGATCGTCGGCGGGCTCTATACCGATGCATGCGTCACGGTACCGGTCGGGCGGATCGCGGATGACGTGCGTGTATTTCTGGACGCGTCCAAGCAGGCGTTGGAAGACGCCTGCGCCATCGTTGCGCCCGGCGTGCGCATCGGCGATATTTCCTGCGCTATCCAGCATTCGGTGGAAGGGCGCGGCTACAAATCCGTGCGCGGTCTCACGGGCCACGGGCTGGGGAGCACGCTCCATCAGTTTCCTGATATCCCCAACACAGGCAGAGCCGGCAGTGGACCAGTGCTCCCGCCGCATACCATCATCGCCATCGAGCCCATTACTTCCATGGGGAGCGACATGATCGAAGATGAAGAGGATGGCTGGACCATCCGCACGGCCGACAGAGCCTGGTCCGCACACTTCGAACATACGGTGCTGGTCACCGGTGAGGGACATGAGATATTGGCATGAAGAATGCGAGGACGCAGAGGACTCAGAAGAAACAGAGGAATTGTCGAATATTTGAAGAAGTGGTAAGAACTTCCTCTGAATCATCTGAGTCTTTTGCGTCTTTCCTCTATGCTCATCCATATGCGTATTTCCAAATAAAACAATTGTAATATTTTGCAATACAATTTCACGTGTTCAGGATAATTTTCCTGGCCGGAGGCTTGCTGATGCTCAAATCCGTCGGTAGGATCTCTCGGCTCTTGCCCCACACTGTTTCTTTGTGTCAAAGGACGTAATCGAACTCATCGGCATTGTGCAGGAAAGCTTTCCCAATGCCACCTTCCGCGTCCGAGTCATCAGTGAACAGGCCAAGGATCACGAACTCCTTTGTCATCTTGCGGGCCGCATGCGCGTGCATCGCGTCCGCATCCTGCCGGGAGACCGTGTGAAGTTGGAAATGACGCCGTACGATCTGGATAAAGGCCGTATCGTCTACCGTTTCCCCGCTGGCCCTCTGCCGACGGTGCCCGCTCCGGGCGTTTCCGCATCACCTCCTTCCACTCGCGCCGCATGAAAGTCCGTGCCTCCTGCAAACCGATCTGTAAAGACTGCCGTCTGGTGCTGCGCCGCTCCGGGAAGGGGAAGATGACGCGCCGTATCGTCTGCAAGAATCCCAAGCACAAGCAGCGCCAGGGCTGATTTCTCCTCTTGTTCCGTACAGATGTGCGAATCGCACGTCTCTACCCACCATTCTATGCTTCGTATCTCCGGCGTCGTTCTCCCCGGCCAAAAGCGCATCGAAATCGCGCTGACTGCCATCAAAGGCATCGGTCGTCCTCTCAGCAAGCGCATCCTCGATGAACTCCATATTGATTTGGATATGCATGCCGATGATCTGAATGAAGCCGACCAGGCGCGGTTGCGTTCCCGCGTGGAGCGCGAACTGACGGAAGGAGAATTGCTGCGCAAAGTCTCACTCGACATCAAGCGTTTGCAGGATATCGGAACATGGAGAGGCTACCGCCACCGCCGCAAATTGCCGGTGCGCGGCCAGACATCGCGCCGCAATGCCCGTACCAAGCGCGGCAAGAAGAGGACCGGTCTCTCCGGTCGCACGGTGCTCACCAAGACGTAATTCCTCCCCAAGTACAGACGCAAAATTTGCGTCTCTACGACATTTTCCTTTCTATGGCCGAACTCATCATCCCCGACGATCCTTTTGCCTCCGCTCCCATCGGGACGGAAAAAAAGACCGGTCCGCGCAAGAAGAAGATCAAGCGTTCTCTGCCCAAGGCACGCGTATGTATTCATGCCGGAGAGAACAACACGATCGTGACGTTCACGGATTTCGAGGGGAATGTACTCGGCTGGAGCTCGAGCGGCTCCGCCGGATTCAAAGGAACGCGCAAATCGACGCCCTACGCCGCCAAAGTCGCTGCCGAAACCGCCTCCCTCAAAGTGAAACCTTACGGCATCGAGTCTGTCTCGGTGGAGGTGAAGGGACTCGGTCCCGGACGCGAACAGGCACTGCGCGGTTTGCAGGCTGCCGGTCTCAACTTGGACGCAATCATCGATACCACGCCCATCGCACATGGTGGCTGCCGACCCGCCGGGCGTCGCCGCGCTGAAGCGCTGGGGCCTGCTCGACGCGGTGAAGG
>DAISLF010000108.1:0-3623 GCA_036820585.1 Candidatus Peribacteria bacterium
CCCCAGTACCTTCTTCTCCATGTCATTTCGTTTGATAGGGATCGGATTGCTCTCGGTCTTCGTGACGACCACGGTCTTCGCGGCCTCGGGATCGGCGCTGCAATATGCCGACGTGCGTGCGAACGCGTGGTACGCGGCAGCGATTTCTTCTTTGCGCATAGCGGGCATTCTCGATACGACGCAAAAGCAATTCCACCCGCAGGCGATGGCCACGCGCGCGGAATTTTTGAAACTGCTCCTCGCGATCGCTCAAAAACAACCGGGCACGCCGCCGCTCCTGCAAAGCTTTGACGATACGCATCCGAGCGACTGGTTCTATGCGACCATGGAAGAAGCTGCCAAGCAGGGATGGATACATGGCGATCGGAATTGTTTCGGGTTGCACCCATGCCTTGCACGACCCAAGGCGGGCATCAGCCGGGCGGAAGCAGCCGTGCTGCTCTCCCGCGCGCTCGGCGTCGAGCAAACCGGAAAAGCGCCTCCCTTTATTGATGCCGATCCCGCGGCCTGGTATGCCTATGGCATCGGCGCCGCTGCCGATCATTGCATTCTCTTCGGCGATGCGGCCACCACGGCAGTCCGCCCCCACGATCCGATCGTGCGCGCGGAAATGGCGGTGCTCCTGTACCGTGCCACCTTGAAACAAAAGTATGGAACGGATTGTGGAAAAACGTCACATTCTTCCGGCGCAACCTCACATCATTGATCAGAAATTGTATACGTATTTATCCTCTGCATCCTGACGAATAATTCTTTCACCACTTCTACACTGCATCCGCGATTTCGTCCGCGGCGCTTGCTGCGGTGGATCGCGGGAGGAATCATGTTGATTTTTCTCTTCCTGCTGCTGCGCAGTTGCACTGCGAAGATCGATCCCAAAACAGCCGACGTCTTCGTGGTGAGCAAGAACATGGAAGCCGCAGCGATTCTGCAGAAATTGAACGCTCAAGACTTTGCGAAGCGCACCTGGTTCCTGGACCTCGCACTTCTGCTCCATGGGGGAGCAGGCCGCATCCGTGCAGGCGGCTACCGTATTGCGCAGAACGCCGGATCATGGACGATCGCTTCGATTCTCACGTCCGATCCCCTGCTGCGCTGGGTCACGATCCCCGAGGGACTGCGCAAAGAACAAGTCGCGGATCGCCTGCAGCAAACACTCGGATGGAGAGATGTGACGCATGATGGATTCTTGCATGCGACGATTGCGACGCCCTATGATCTGACCGAAGGATTGTACTATCCCGATACGTATTTGATACCGACGGATGAGACGGACATGCAGGTACTCAAACGGTTCATCAACCGTTTTCATGAAGCCTTCGATCCGCTCTATCCCCAGCTGCAAAAGCGAAATATCCGACCGAATACGGCCATCAAAATCGCGTCCATCATCCAGCGCGAAGCGGCCGGCAATGGCGACATGCCGCTCATCGCAGGAATACTTTGGAACCGGCTGCTCCAAAAAATGCCGCTGCAAATTGATGCGACGTTGCAATACGCCCGCGGCAATGCCGGCAAGGGGTATTGGGCTCCTATCACACCCTCGGACAAGCAGATTGATTCCCCGTTCAATACGTACGCGCACGCCGGCCTGCCGCCCATGCCTATTGCCAATCCCGGGCTTGATGCCATCGATGCGGTGCTCCATCCGATCGAAACGAAATGCCTCTACTACCTGCATGATAATGATCGCCAGATTCACTGCAGCCAAACCTATGCCGAGCATTTGGCGAACATCCAGAAATACTTAAGAGAAGGCAGCAGGTGACGAGGGCAGAAGGGCAGAAGGTTCTCGAATAGACCTCCTGCCCCCTTGCCTTTCAGCCTTCCAAACCAGAGATTTTGCCTTGCAGAACGCAATTGATTTCCTTAGTCTACCTCGGCCCATGGCAATTTACGCGATCAAGAAAGGCGACGAATCGAGCGACAGGCTGCAGCAGCGCTTCAAAAAGCAGGTCCAGAAAACGGGCCTCATGAAGCTCCTGCGCGAGCGCTCCAGCTACAAGCACCCGCTCACGCGCCGCCTGCAGCGCATCCGCGCCCTCAAGCGCGAAGGCTACCGCGCACAGAACCGTAAGAAGCAGTTCTACTCCAACATGTGATGGAAACAGCAACGGCCCTGCGCTAAGGTATGGTCTTTTTTGGTATGCTTCGCTCGAGGTTATCGGCTGAAGGATAAATCGCAGAAGCCTGCTATCAGGACAGAAGCAAACTGCTTCCCATGAAAATCATGAAGATCAAACCGCTCGCCGCAACCGCCGCGGCGATCAGATTGAGCATGGCCGTGAACCGGCGCTCTCTGCGTTTGAGCTGCAGAATACCATCCACCAATGCGAAAAGTGCCACGAGCGGGAAGATGCCGTACGAGCCGAAGAGAAAGGCGATGCGGTAGAGACCGGGATCCCCGATATCGGCAAAGAGACGCACAGTCTCGATGACAGGCAGAAATGCACACCACGCAAGCAGGAGAAGAAAGGGAGACAGCGCCGCGATTTTATCGGTCACATATCCGAGCATGCAGACATGCTACCAGGGACTTAAACCCCGAAGTATGCGTGTTGCAAGATATACCACACTTCCCAGAATCCCCAAAGCGACAAGCCGATGAACGCGAGGCTGCCGAGAAAAGAGATGATAGGCTGCTTCACGATGCGGATCGTGCGCTCGGGCGAAAGAAAGAGCGCGAGATTCAGGATCAAATGACCGGCCAGCACGCCGACGGCGAAACCGTAGACGTGCAAGATGCTGAAAAGCGGCACGTAACCGGCGAAATCATCGAGCCCCAGGATGAACGGAATCGTCGCAGCAAAAACCAGCAGCGCGCCCCAGGCATAACTTTTCGTGGTATTCAGCGTCGCATGGGGCACAAGGCGGCTCAGTACCGGAGAAAAGAACGCATTCACGGGATGCAAGAAACGCTCGACCCACTGTACGCAAGAACGAAAAAACGCAGGATAGCGCCTGTCTTCATCGCGCGCATGCTGCAGACCGTCTTCCGCCAACTTCAAGAGGACCAATGCCGCGATGACCACCATGAGCGCCAACAGCCAATCGATATGCCGGAAGAAATTCCAGATGAGCAAGATGAGGAAGGTACCCAGTGCATTGCCCGCCGCCGTGCCGCATTCGATCGCGATGCGGTTCTTCCACCCCGGATGCGTGCGCATCAGGTGCCCGATGAAAATGGCGAAATCGATGGATGTCTTCAGATAAATCGTCGCGCCCACCAGCACATCGGCCCACTGGATTTGCAAAAGAATATTTTCAGAGGAACCGAAGTGATTCAGGAACAAAATCTCCCCATACAAGATCCCCCACATCAAAAGAAACACGACGAATGTAAGGAAAAGAGGAAGGCCTTGGGCGAGGAGAGAGCTCTGGCGCATGGATCATCAATGAAGAGAGCACCAAGATCCCACAAAGAGCGCATTTAGAGAAATAAATAACTCGTTGCACGTCTGCTTAGTCGCCTTTCTTCACTGACGTCTCCCTCATCAACGCAACCACCTTCGCCGCCTCCGCTCTGTTAATCGGATCATTGGGCCGGACGGTGCCTTTCATAGTGCCCTGAGCATCGGTGTCACCGGAGAGGATGCCGAGCTTTGTTGCGGTCTCAATGGCTG
>DAISLF010000109.1:0-3606 GCA_036820585.1 Candidatus Peribacteria bacterium
GGTAATACACAGCCGCTGCATGATGATTGCCAATCGCAAGGAGCCATTGAATCAAAAACCCGAAGAGCCGTTCTCCGGGTTTCAAAGACTTCCGCAGGCATTCCTCCTGACTCCTATTGATCCAGAGCGGAGCCGCCGGCATCGATGGAGCTGCTTGCTTTGCATGTCTTGAGACTCGCGCCAAACGCGGCCCAAGCCGCTTTACGATCGGTACTCCACTTCTTCGTTGCTGATTTTTTGGCGCTTGCAAACGCGGTCCATGCGGTCTTGATCGCTGCATTCCGCGGCTTGGCGTCGCTCAAATCCCACGCAGCAGATAAGGAATTCTTGCGCGTCGCGTATGCGGAGATGATGGCCGCGTTGAAGTTGGACCACTTGGCCATGAGCATATCCTCGCGCGATATGACCGCGGTCTTCACGCAGGAAATATTCACGGTCGCCTTGGGACTGGCAGCGTAAGCCGGCGCGATCATGGCGGCGGCGAGAAGCAAAATGGCTGCGCCCGTAATGACGTACTTCCTCATAGAAAGAAACGGGGAAGAAATAGAAGCAGCACAAGTGCGATACTGCGAGGAGCAGTCTCGCCCTTCCGACCGCGGAATGGAATTGACACTCGCGGAAAAATGCGTCGGAAAAGAGAACATGATGGCTCTATTTTTTGCCTTTCGGCAGGCATAAATTTTATGGGCAAACCGGAGGAGGATTGGACGTGATGCTCGTCGCGTAGTGCGTGGTGATAAAATATTTTTTTGTTGCCCAATCGAGCGCGATGCCCACGCCAATGGAATGGAAGTGCGCGTTCATGATGCTGTCATAGTGATGTCTATTATTTTTCGTTTTTTCAGAAAGATAGAAATCGAACGTCGTGCGGATGGCCGCAATGATGCCCTCGGTGCAATCGTTTTTCTGCCCGCATGCATAGTAGCCCCAGCCGATATTTTCCGTCATCGTGACTCGCTGCTCGTTTGCGAACTCCAACCCCAGCGCCGAGAACCAACCCACCATGCGCGGGTAATCGTAATACACGGTTTGTCCCGAACGCTGATGCGAAATCGCCCCCTTGGCGGCGGCCGTGCTCGACCAAAGGAACGCCGTTCGATCGAGCTGGCGGTTTTCATCGTAGGCTGGCAAGTTCTCGGTCGCTCGTATGTCGTTCATCCATTGCAGCCACGCGGCTTTCACGCGCTCCATATCGACACCTGCTGCATCATTGTCACGGATCCACGTACATTTTGCAGCCAATATCCCCGCGACAGTCGCAAAGGGAAGATCATGCCGGCCCTCTTTGAGCCGCCAGAGAATTTCCACCGCTTCGCCGCGCGTCAGCCATTGGTCTGCACTGCCGATGCCCAATGGTATCGCTTTTTGCTCGGACAAATACGCAATGGAAGACTTATACCACGGCGCCGATGCGGGCGTATCCGCGGCAAACGCCAGCGCGATCATCTTGGATGCTTCTGCGAACGTAATGTTGCTCGCCGGATGAAACGTAGTATCCGCATAACCTTGCACGATTCCTTTGCGCTTGGCGAAACACACCGCCTGGTAATACCAAGATCCTGCAGGCACATCATCAAAAAAATGCTGCGACGGACGGCATGGTTCCCCTTTGGTCGGGAGCTCTGCATTCACGAGCAATTGGATGAATTCGGCGCGAGTGAGCGAGTGATTGATGCCAAAAGTGCCATCTGCATAGCCGTTCACAATCCCCTTCTCTTTCCAGTCATTGATCGCTTGCGCATACGGCACGCCGTCGGGAACATCTGTAAAATACCCAGCCGCAATCGCCTGGCCAGCATATGCCACACAAAACACCGCGCTGCAGAAGAGGAAGAAACGTCGCATAGGAAAACTTCGAAGCAGTGTCCAAAGAAGCAGGTGACGAGTATAGCGCATGACTACGCCTGACACCTGCTTCCGCTGAAAAAAGCGAAGAAAAAGATATGTGTGTTTGTGTGACCTTACGCGGTGACTGCTTGTGTCGATCGCATGGTGACCCTGCACCCCAATGACTGCAGCGTATTCTGCAGCGTCCTCGATTGTTGAGTGTCAGGAGTGCGGGACAAATACACATGGATCGCGGTACGCTCGGGGTAGGTACGGATCCAACGCAGCAAATCGTTCATCTCTACGTGATCGCACAGAGGTGCGGATTGGGGCTGGCTCCAATCGACGATGACATGTGCCGCCTTGGTCCAGCCGGCGGTGGTTGTGGAAGTAAGCATGCAGTGAGTGTACGCACGTACACCCATCGATGCAAGCATATTTTTCGAAAAAAATCAGGAAGTGTTGTTTGAAGATCCCTCTGAGAAAAAGAACGCATCATAAAAAAACAAAACGATCTTCCATCGATTGAAAACCACCAGTAGAATGCACACTCATGCGTAAAGATATAGTCCTCAGCGGTATGCTCAGTGGCTTGCTCCTGATGCAAGGCACCTTCGCAATTGCGCCGGCGACGCAAGACCCTGCGATGCATTCATTATCGCAGAGCAACAGCCGTTTGGTAAAAAAAGCAGTGCCACTTTGAAAATCCCAGTTTTGATGTACCACTACATCGTGGATCCGATTTTCGCCAAAACTGGGATCGGCCGCGGCTTATCCGTCTCCCCAACCTCTTTTGGCAAACAGCTCGACTGGCTGAGCGCGCACGGATACCACACGGCTTCTTTCGATCAATGGATCCATCAAACACTGCCGCAAAAACCCATCATTCTCACTTTCGACGACGGCTATGAGGACGCACATTCGGCAGCCTTGCCCGCTCTGGAAGCACATCATATGACGGGTACGTTTTATATCGTCACCGGCTTCATCGGGAAGCCGGGCTATATGACCTGGAACGAGCTGCAGGACTTGCAGCAGCAAGGCATGGAAATAGGCGCGCATACCGTATCACATCAAGATCTCTCCAAGCTGACTCCCGCTCTCCAGCAGAAGCAAATCATGCAGAGCATCGATACCTTGCAAGCTACCCTCCATTTCACGATCGAAACATTTGCATATCCATCGGGAAAATATAACGCCTCCACGAAAAAGATTCTGCAAAAAGCCCACATCCCGTACGCCGTGAGCACGCACCACGGCATCGCGACGAAAAAGAGTGATTCCTTGGCTCTCCCTCGCATCCGGATGCATGACACTATGAATTTAGGAGAGACTCTCTCGTGATCTTTTCGTTATGCATGCCCTTACGGTAATAGCTATTTTTTGCGATATTTGTAGAGAAGAACGGTTCAGGCGCTCACAAAATGAGGAAGCGTATTGCTTCCTCATTTTGCAATTACCGTGCAAAGAAATTACCAACCCTGCCAGGCCTGGTTCCAATTGAAAGCCCCCGCATTCACCTGATTATTCACCGTTGTGTTGGCGGTGGGATTCACCGTTGCGCTGTTCCACCAATTGCCCGTTTGGGTCACGTTTGTGTTGTTCTGGCTCGTGGCGTTCACTTGGTTATTTACCGTGGTATTCGCATTGGAATCGATGGCAGCCTGATCCCACCAGTTACCGCCCTGGAAGACGTTGTTGGTATTCTGGCTCGTGGCATTCACCTGATTATTCACCGTGGTGTTGGCGGTGGGATTCACCGTTGCGCTGTTCCACCAA
>DAISLF010000110.1:0-3568 GCA_036820585.1 Candidatus Peribacteria bacterium
AGACGAGGAACCGCCGCCCGCCGAAGATCCTCCTCCGCCCGCCGAGGAACCGCCTCCCGCCGAAGATCCTCCACCGCCCGCCGAGGAACCGCCGCAAGCCATTTGGCAAGTCGGGTCACTCGCAAAGGCCGTACACTGCGCAGGCGTGCTGGACCCCTGGACATAGGCGTCACAGCCGTATCCTGGTCCGGTTCCCGTGCAGCAAAAAGCAGGTACAGCCTGGAAAGACGAAGAAGCGTTGCCAGGATACGAAGTGCTAAACGATCCACTGCCTCCTGTTTGGCTCCAAAGCATGCCGGGCTGCATTCGCAGCGACGAGAACGCCACATACGAACCGATCATCACCAAGAAGACTGACAGAAGAATATGTATGCGCCGTCGAAATATCGGGAGCGGCATTCTGGTGTGGGATCATAACGATTTCTTCTCTCCTTGAACAACTATAATTATGGAGCACATTCGATCTGCATTTGTTGCATCGCTGCAGTTTTTTTGTATTTGCCTGCGTCAGAAAAGAAGGAACCGGACGACCGGTTTCTTTCCCAGGGTCGGACGGCAATCTTCAATCGCAGGAGCGTCTCGGAAATTTCTCCCTCATGTTGCTGCTTTTTTTGAAACAAATGCACATCCGTCCTCGTCCCGTGCGCGGGACTTTTCAAAGACGGGCGTGCCTCGACATTGCCCGCCGGAGCAGCCGGGAAAACCCCGCCGAGCGCACCAGCTTCTTTTTTTCAAGGAATGGATTCTGCTATGCTTTTGCCATGTCATCCGAAGAGGAAAAAAAGAAATTCCTCATGCCCAATGCCTCGAGTGCCGAGGCATTGGCCAAGCAGAATTTGCGCATACAAGTCGAGAAACAGGCGAAGAAGCAAGAAGAACAGAAGCGGTCGCTTGTGAAGCTGGAGCAAAAAGTGAAACTGCAAAAGCTCAAAGAGACGCAGCGGCAGAAGAGCGGCGACGCGGGCACGAAGTCCACGATGGAGGAGGCGCAACAAACGCAGGAAAATCGCATCGATCAAAAAGCACAGCCCAAGAAAATGCTGAACGACCAGGCGGGGGAGAAGGCGTCTCACGACCAGATGCAGAAAGTGGAAACCGCGAGCGATCAGGAACAGTGATGAGAGGAAACATCAGATCATCATGATTCGACTCCGCTCATCGCGACATTCTTGTACCCACAGGTATTCATCTGCCTTTTCCAGTACAATCCCGCCATGTCGACCCGCAAGATCGCCGCGTCTACGTTTTGGCAGCTCGGCAGCCAGGCGGCCATGGCCGTGCTCAGCATCATCACGAGTAAATTCATCGCGGTGGGTCTCAGCAAAGAGTTGGCGGGCCATTATAATTCCGCGTACGGCTACCTGCAGATCTTCGGCATTCTCGCCGATTTCGGGCTCTATGCCGTCGCGGTGCGGGAGGTGAGCAAGGCTGCGGACAAAGTGAAAACGCTCGGCGTGCTGCTGGTGCTTCGCTCCATCATCCTCGTGCTGTCACTCGGCGCGGCGATCCTTTTCGTCTGGATCATTCCCGTGTGGCGCGGTACGCCATTCCCCGTCGGGGTCACCATCGCGGCGCTCGTGCCGTTTTTTACCCTGCTGGCGGGCATGATCCGCACGGTCTATCAGGTGGAATATAAGATGCATTTCGTCTTCATCGCGGAGGTGCTGCAGCGCGTCCTGACCACCGCGTGCATCGGCGTTTTTGTATTCTGGGGCGTGCGGTCCACCACCGATGTGTCGGTGTATGAGGCATTCCTGTGGATCGGCGGTGCCGGTGCATTCGTACTGTTTCTTGTGTCGGTTCTCTATGCAGACCATCTCATTGCCTTGCGTCCCACGTTCGACCGCGCGCTGATGAAAAAAATATTTCTGCTCGCGGCTCCGTATGGAATCGCGTATCTGTGCATGGCGTTCTATCGCCAGCTCGATGTGGTGTTCATCACGCTGCTGCGTCCCGATTTCGCCATTCAAAACGCGTACTACGGGTTTGCCGGACGAATGGAAGACATGGCATTTTTGGTGCCCACGTTTCTGCTGAATTCCGTCCTGCCGATCCTGAGCGACCGGTCGGAAAAAAAGCAGCCGGTAGAGCAGCTGCTGGGTAAAACGATTCTTATTCTTCTCTATAGCGGGAGCATCTTTCTGCTTTTCTCGCTCCTCTGGTCGCGCCAGCTCACGCTGCTGCTCACCACGCATGCGTATCTCAGTACGCCCGGCCAGCCGGGTTCCGATACCGCATTCCAGCTGTTGAGCGTCCCGATGCTGCTCAATGGCATCGTGCTCTATAGTTTTTATATTCTCCTCACGCGTCATGCGTGGAAGCGACTCGCCGTGAGCCTGGCGCTGGGCGCTCTTCTCTCTGCCGTGCTCAATTATCTTTTGGTGCCCCCGTACGGCTTCGTGGGCGCGGCATCGGCGCTCATCGCGGTGCATGTGTTCCTCTCGATCATCTTGCTGCCGCAGGCACAGAAGGTTTTGCCTGCGCGCGTGAGTGCGATGCAGATGCTCCAGTGGATTGCATTCAGCGTTGTACTCGCAGGTGCATTGTGGGTACTTTTGCCGTTCACGACAAGCATCCCACGTACGATTGGGGGGCTTGTCGTCGTTGCCGCCTGCATCGCAGCCATGGTCTGGGTGTTGGGCATTCATCGCACCCTGCTGCGATCCGCGCAATCCGACTGATGGACGCACAAAGAAAAAGAAAGCTCCGAAGAGATCGAAGATACATATTTCGCCGGACTCTTTGGTTTCCTCGGATTCATTCATTTCCTTTGGTATACTTTCTGTATGTCTCCTGCCAAGAAGTCCACAGCATCGGCATCCAAAAAAAAGAACGAAAAAGCAGCGCTCTTCGCAGCGGGCTGCTTCTGGGGAGTGGAGGAAACATTCCGCACGACGCCCGGCGTGACTGCCACCGAGGCGGGCTACTGCGGCGGCACGATGGACAATCCTTCCTATGAGGACGTGTGCTACCGCGATACGGGCCATGCCGAAGCCGTCCGCATTACGTTCGATCCGTGTATGGTCTCGTATGAGCAGCTGCTCGATATCTTCTGGGCCAATCACAATCCGACGACCAAAGACCGCCAGGGCCCTGATATCGGCAGCCAGTATCGCTCTGCCATTTTCACGATGAATCCAGCCCAGGAAGCCGCCGCGCGTGCATCCAAGGAAGCACTGGACCGATCCGGCAAATGGAAAGATCCTGTCGTCACGCAGATTGTTGCGGCCACTACGTTTTACAAAGCCGAGGATTATCACCAGCAGTATCTGCAGAAGCGGGGACTCGGCAGCTGCCATATTTGAAGATCTGCGCCGCGGGAAAAGCGCCAAGCGGCATTTCCCCTTTTCTTGACGAGATTTTTTGATGGAATGAAAGGATTTTGCAGCTCATCCGTCTCTTATGGTAGCGTCTTGCCCTTTTCTCCCATTTTCTATGCTTCGATTCCTCTCACGCGTCACCGGCTTTGCCATCGTCGGCATGTTTCTCTCAGTCATCGGCGGCACGTCGGCCTTTGCCGGCTGGTATACCTACGCCGCGCCGTGGGATCCCACGGAACGCTCATGGC
>DAISLF010000111.1:0-432 GCA_036820585.1 Candidatus Peribacteria bacterium
CGCGCTGGTGGAGCCCGATGCTCGGTTCATCGAGCACATAGAGGACGCCTTCGAGCGCCGAGCCGATCTGGGTCGCGAGGCGGATGCGCTGCGCTTCGCCGCCGGAAAGGGTCGCCGCCGAGCGCGAGAGCGTGAGGTACTTAAGCCCGACGTTTTCCAAAAACATCAGGCGGGCGAGGATTTCCTGCAGGACTTTTTTCACGATGGTGTATTCGTAGGACGTGAGGGCGGCAGATTCGGAAGGCGGCGGGGCAGCAGCTTGCGCGCCCGACGTATCGCCTTTCTGCCCTTCTGTCTTTTGGACGACGGCGGGAGCAAGGCCCGCAAAAAATATCTTCGCCTCGTCGATCGCCATATCCGTCGCGTCCACGATATTTTTCTCTCCCACCGTCACGCCGAGGATTTCTTTCTTCAGGCGGCGCCCGCCGCATT
>DAISLF010000111.1:442-3547 GCA_036820585.1 Candidatus Peribacteria bacterium
TCGTTACACGGCAGCTCCAGCATGTATTCCTCGATCTGGCTGCGGATGTAGCTGCTATCGGTTTCCTGGTGACGACGCTTGAGATTGGGGATCACGCCTTCGTAGGTGGTCTGATACGTGCCGCCGAATTTCATGGAATTGATATTCACCTGGAGCGGATGCGGGTAGCCCCACAGAATAATCCTGCGCTGCTCTTCCGTCAGATCCTTCCAGGGTGTGGCCATGCTGAAGTCCGCTTTGTAGGAAAGTGCGTCGAGCATCTGATACATGAAGCCCGTGCGGCTGGCGGAGGTCGCCCACGGATGCACGGCGCCTTCCGCGAGCGACAGGCGTTGATTCGGGATGACCGCGCTCTCTTCCACTTGCAGGATGGAGCCCAGGCCGTGGCAATTTTCGCACGCGCCATGCGGCGAATTGAAGGAGAAGCTGCGCGGCTCGATTTCGGGAATATGCGCCTGCGGATGATCGGGGCACACGAATGATGCCGAAAAGCGGATCTCTTCTTTGCTGTCGGCATCGAGGACCACGAGCGATCCCTCGCCTTTGCGCAAGCTCAGCTCCACCGAGTCCGCCAGGCGGCTGCGGTTGGGGTTCGTCACGCCCGGCTTCGATTCCAAGTCGCGCACGATCAGACGGTCCACCACGATATCCACCGAGTGCGCTTTTTTGGGATCGAGCTGGATATCCTCATCCACCGTCACGATATCTCCATCGATGCGCATGCGCACGAATCCCTCGCGGCGGATGGCCTCGATCACTTTCACGTGTTCGCCCTTGCGGCCTTCCACGATGGGCGCGAGCAAGAAGACTTTGCGGCCTTCCGGCATCTGCGCGATGGTCTCGACGATCTGGCTGGCGGATTGCTTGCCGAGCATTTTGCCGCAGATGCTGCAGTGGACTCTGCCCACTTTCGCCCACAGGAGGCGCATGTAGTCGTAGATCTCCGTCACGGTTCCCACCGTGGAGCGCGGATTGCGCGCCGCGGTTTTCTGGTCGATGGAAATGGCGGGACTGAGCCCTTCGATGGAGTCCACTTCCGGCTTTTCCATCTGCGCGATGAACTGGCGCGCATAGGCAGAAAGGCTTTCCACGTAGCGGCGCTGGCCCTCGGCGAAGATCGTATCGAATGCCAGCGACGATTTGCCGGAGCCCGAGAGCCCGGTGATTACCGTAAGCTTGTTGCGTGGCAGCGAGACGTCGATGTTTTTGAGGTTATGCATCCGGGCGCCTCTCACGATGATCCTGTCCATACGAAAAATGGGAATACAACAAAAAAACGGCCCGCGTTCGGCGGCCGCGAAGGCCTTAGCGTACACAGAAAATTGCCGTCTGTCCAGGGTTCCAGAGAGAAAGTCCGCAGAGAGGAAGAAAGTTCCAAAGCTGTAGAAAAAAAGCGAAAACAGTCGTCAGTTTCGAGGCTTCCCGACTGCCAATGTCCTCCTCCCGATGCCGTTCTTTCATTTTCATTTCTCGTCGCATCCCCGCATGACAACCAGTGCTCCATTCTTCTCGTAGTCTCCACCATGCCTCTTCTGCGCTATACTTTCTCCCCATGTTCACCGGAATCATCGAAGCAACGGCCAAGGTGCGAGAGAAAACCGCAACGACGCTCACGATCGGGCGGCCTGCGACATTCGACGATATTCGCGCGGGTTGCAGCATCGCGGTGTCCGGCGTCTGTCTGACCGTCACGACGTTTGATGACGCATCGATGTCCTTCGATGTCGTGCCTGAAACGTGGGCAAAGACCAAACTGGGAGCATTGAAAGTGGAAGACCGTGTGAATCTGGAGCGCGCGCTGCGTGCCGATGGCCGCTTCGACGGGCATGTGGTGCAAGGGCACATAGAAGGAACGGCGGAAGTGGTATCGGTTTCTCCCGAAGGAGAAGGCGTGAGAATGACGCTGCATATTCCATTGGAACTTGTTCCCTTTGTGGTGCCCAAAGGTTCCATTGCACTCGATGGAGTGTCGTTGACCGTTGCGCAGGCAAAAAGCTCCGAATGTTCGGTGGCGCTCATTCCCACCACTCTGCGCGAAACGACATTGGGGGGGCTAGAGGCTGGCGATACGATCAATATAGAGACGGATATTTTTTTGCGGGCGCTCTTGCATGCAAAGAGGTAGTATTTCTTTCTCATGAAAACTTCTTCCTCCCGTTCGCCGCTTTCCGTCGATCCAAGCTGGCGCATCGGCATCGTGTATTCCTCTTTCTATACAAAGGAGATTGATATGCTGCGAAAAGGCGCACGGTCTTTTCTGGAGCAGTCCGGCATCCCGTCTGCGAATATTTCTGATCATCCCGTCGCGGGTTCTTTCGAGATCCCGCTCATCGGCAAGCTCTTGGCGGATGCCGGGGCGGTGGATGCGCTCATCGGCTTGGGGATTATCGTGGAAGGAGAAACGCATCATGCGCGGCTGCTCGCGGATGCGACGGCGGCAGGCATGATGCGGATTCAGCTGGAGCAGGGTATGCCGTTTGCGTTCGAAGTTCTCTATGTCGACGAGCTGGCCCAGGCGGTGGCGCGCAGCGCCGCGAGCGGGAACAAAGGAGAGGAAGCGGCATATGCCGTGCTACATTCGCTGATGCAGCTCAAGGCGATCCGGAGCCCTCAGCGTTGAACAATCTCATTACTCAGTTACGATGCGCGCGTTCCCCATCCCTCCATGCGCACACCAGGTTTGTTCGCTGTTGCCACGATTCTTTTTGTTCCCGTCATCGCTCTTGCGATGCAATTTCCCGATGTCCCTTCCAATTATCCGCATCTCACGGCCATCGGGAAGCTCACCGACCTCGGCGTCATCGGCGGCAATCCGGACGGGACATTCCGCCCGCACGATCCCGTGGACCGCGCCTCCGTTTTGAAAATGCTCTACATCGCAGCCGGCATCACGCCCGATTTTTCGAAAAAAGGATGCTTCAAAGATGCAGTCGCCGGGAGCTGGTATGAAAGATACGTATGTGATGCCGCGTTCAGGGGATATGTGAAGGGCTATGACGGCAACATCTTCAAGCCAGGATATCCTGTCACCAGAGCTGAGGCGCTCAAGATGACAGTCGCCCTCTTCCATCTGTCCGATCTGCCGACCACATTGAACCTGTATAG
>DAISLF010000112.1:0-3517 GCA_036820585.1 Candidatus Peribacteria bacterium
CCAGCCATTGAGATCGGCCACCAATACTCTGCCATGCATACGCAAAGCGCTCCCGGTCCCTTTTTTCAGACGGTCGGCTTCCACCGTGTAGTACGTCATGCCGGGACGGCGGTCGGGCTGATCGGCGATGACGCCCGTGATTTCCGCTTGCCTTCCATCGGCATAGAAATCAATCGTGGCCGCTGTCGCCACATGCGCCGTGTATGCAACGGCTGCGAAAGCGAAAGAGATACCCAGCATTGCCGCGAGGATCATTGCAGCTTGGTGCCGTATTTTTCTATAGAGCATCGCATACAAAGCGATTCCTCCGGCACTGCTCAGGCTCATCCATAGTTGCCAAGGATATTGCGGCTGCTGCCACCATTGCAGCGCGAGCATCGTAGCGAGAAAACTGAGCAAGAATGTGTAAGACAAACGCGAAGATCGCATAGTGAGAGAGTTTGTTTGCGATATGGACCGCACGATAGAGAGAGGAGGCTGGATTTTTCAGACGTTTCCTTCTTTTTCGCATCCGGCTCCTCGGCTACGCGTTCCATAGTGCAGTGGAACGTCCAATATCCTCTCATCGCATCGATCGTTTCGAAGTGAATCTGAAAGTGCGGTTTCAATCTTGAAACGTTTTGGCCAGCGCGATCCACTCCTGGATGGTGATCGTTTCGGGCCGGCGCTGCGCCTCGATGCCTATTTTTGCGAGCAGCTCCATGCCGCCGGGTTGTTTGCCGAGTGAATTGCGCAGCATTTTGCGTTTCTGTCCGAAAGCGAGCTTGGTGAGCCTAAAGATCCGTTCGATCGTCGCGCTGTCTGCCAGAGGCTCTGCGTGGCTCTCGATATGCAGCACAGCGGAATCCACCGCCGGGGGAGGGAGAAAGCAAGCGGGAGGCACTCTGCGGATGAAGATAGGAGTACCGAAGAGCGCGACGAGGATCGTGAGCATCCCGGCATTCTCGGTATCGCAAATCTTTTGGGCCACTTCGCGCTGGATCAGGAGGGTCAGCGACTTTGGACGCACGGATGATTCCAAAAATGCGTGCCGCAGAAGCGGCGAGGTGATGTGGTAGGGGATATTGGCGACGATCTTATAAGGCGTTGATGGAAAGCCGACCGCAAGGGCGTTACCCTCGATGATGCGCAATACATCCGGGCGATCATGGCGGATGCCTTTCGTAAATAGTTCGAGCAACGGAATCAGCCGGTGATCCAATTCGATGGCCGTCACGGTGCGCGCATGCTTCAAGAGCTCACGGGTAAGCACGCCGATGCCCGGCCCGATTTCCAGAATGTCATCGTCTTCCACGATGCCGGCGCTCTCGATGATTGTTGCGAGCACCTCTTCATCCGTCAGAAAATGCTGGCCCAAGTTGGTATTGAGTTTGAGCCCGTGAGAGCGCAAGAAAGCATCGATTTCTTCGGGAAGCCTCATACGAGAATATGGAATGCAGAACGTTGAATGTAGAAACAGCAGAGGTGCCTTGAATTATAGCGATATTTATTATTCTACGTTCAATATTGATCCGGCCGTCGTGGGTGAGAAAGACGAGCTCTTCGCTTTGCCATCTCCATCTATGTAGACGCCGAGGATGCCATCGATCGCCTGCGCTTCGGCAGCCTTCGCCTTACTCGCGATTGCGAAAATCGGATCGGGCTTAGGAGACAAGGAAGCGAAAGAAGGATGAGACATAAAAAGATAAAAAGTAGATTGTCTCTATGAGGAATATTCTACAGCGAGCCATACGCAGTCTGTGTCTGCAAAATAGCGATGCCAAGGATAGACATGAGATTCGTCACAGAATGGTTGGTGTGTGAAGCCGGGTGTCATGACGATGTCTTGATACATCGTCGTCGCATCTTTTTGATGAAATTTTTGCATGTGTCCCGTTCCCCAAATTTGCGTGTGGATTTCCAGAAAATCATGTTCATTGTGAATGCCGCAATCCGTTCCCGCCGCCGCGAACCAAAAGTTAAACGCGGTGGCCCCTATTTGCTTCTTATCCGATCGCCAGAGCATTGTATTTTTGAGAGAAGGCAACGGAAAAATCTCATGAATGTGCTGCCATTGTTTCATGCATTTTTCTCGTGCGGGATAGGTTTCCATAGCAGAGAAACCAAACTTGGACTGGATTATCAGCAGATCATCTGTCCGTGCGATGGAAATCTGAGCGAAGAGGGAAGATGCTCGAGGTTGCAGTATTTCTTTTTCTATCTGAACGGATCTTATCCCTATATTCAAGAGAATACTTGGTAATGCAACGCGGCAGTTAGAACTGCCTTCGAGCAGTTCGGCCCGGAGAAATTGTTCTGAAATTTGGAGAAGCGCCATGGAGAAGAATGAATAAGGGATACAGTCTATCGTGGAAGTGACCTGTGGTCAGTGTTTCTTTCTGCAAAAACCGATCCGTCTTCCTGCTCTAGGAGAATTTCATGTGCAAAAGAGGAGTGCGCTGCTGTCAATAATTTTTTTGAGCATCGATGTTGTTTATTTTTTGCGACGTACTTTTTAAGGAAGCATCGGACTCGACAGCACGACTGAAGATAATGCGAGTTCGAATGGCACGGCTGCGCAGAGCAGAAGCAGCAAGAGCGCGATCATCACGCAGAGCAATGCCCGCACATAATCGCCGGAACGCCCATAGATCCATCCGATGAACGCACCCGCCAGGAAATAGAGAATGACTGTCGCGACGAGTCCTCCTCCGACGAGGAGGACGGCATGCCACATGTCCGTTGCCGACGCGCGTTCCATGGCGATGCTGATCGCGAATGGCAGCAGCGGCAGGACGAACGGGAGCAAAATCAGATTCAGAGAGGGATGGATGGCGGCGGGAATCCAGCCTTGGAATGTAAGAATTCCCAGAATGAGAAGACACAGCAAAACGCTTGCGATGCTTGCGATGCATCCTCCCCGCAGCCAATACGATAGGTGTGTAGGCATAGATGAAGCGTATCACTTCGGATTCCCGGCGGCATCTAGATCGCCGTGAGCGGCGCGATGCTGAGGGCGAAGGTTTTTTGCTGGCCGGTGTCGAAACGGATCGTCGCGATGTCGCCTCTTCGCGAGGTGATGGTGCCCGGCCCGAAGGACGGATGGCGCACGCGTGTTCCTTCGCCGAAGGCCACGTCATCCTGGTTGGCGTCCGCATCGAAATTCGTATCCTGATTGAACTCCGCATTCAGGCTGTCGTCTTTTTGGCGGAATGGTTCCAGCGTGCGGCGGGGGCCGCCCGTGAGCGAATTTGCTTTCATGAGTCCGCTCTCGCTGGCCCACGCGAAGGCGCTCAGCACTTCGTCGCTGCGCCGCTCTATGAGTTCACTCGGCAGATCATTCAGAAATCTGCTGGGCGGATTGACCTGCGTGTCGCCGTAGAGCATCCGGCTGCGGGTGCAAAACATCCGCAGATGCGTCTTGGCGCGCGTCATGCCCACATACATCAGGCGGCGCTCCTCCTCCAGCTGCTCTTTGTCGAAGGCCGAGTTGCTGTGCGGAAATATTCCTTCCTCGCAGCCCGCGATCATCACGCTG
>DAISLF010000113.1:0-3516 GCA_036820585.1 Candidatus Peribacteria bacterium
GCAGCGACCAGTGGGGCGGACGCATTGTGGAAAATTTACAGAAAGAAGGGGTGCAGACAGCCGCCGCGACGATCGTGGAAGGCGAGACCTCCAGCTTCTCCATCATCCTCAATATTCCCTGCGGCGAGCGCGTGATTCTCTACGCGACGGGCATCAATGCCCATTTGAATGATGCGACTTTTGACCGCGACGCGATGGCCTCGCGCGACTGGATCTACTTCAACCACATGCATGCCGAGAGCTCGAGTGCGATCCAGCGCGATATTCTCGATATAGTGCGCACGCATCCGGCGACGGGTCTCACGTGGAATCCGGGCGGCCGCCAGCTGGAGCATGGTTTGCAAAGCCGCAAGAACCGCGATCTCCTCCAGGAAACAGACTTGCTTCTGCTCAATAAAGAAGAGGCCTTGGTGTTCACAGGCGAGCAAACGGCAGAAAAGGCCATGCGCGCATTGCTGAGCGCAGGCGCGAAGATCGTCTGCATCTCGGATGGACCAAGCGGCAGTGACGCATCGGATGGAACGCATTTCTATCACTGCGGCACCGTGCAGGATGCCGTGGTCGTCGACGCCACCGGCGCCGGAGACGCCTTCGGCACCGGCATGACATGGGCGCTTTTGCGGGGCTTTGACTTGCCAACTATGCTCAGAGCGGGTACGATAAATGCTACGAGTGTCCTCGCTGCGATCGGAGCAGAATCCGGTCTTCTCACAGACATCCAGATGCAAACGACATTGCGCGATAGAACCCTGGATGTTGTCGAGAAACCATTCTGACCCACGGCAAAGAGGTTCACCGCTCCACACCTCTTTTCCTCTCTTTCTATGTCAGACGACACGCTTGTGCAGATCCAGGAGCTCATCGACAGCGCCATGTCTTCGCTGAAGACGGCACACGCTCTTTTGCGCGACATGACGGGAGTAGCCGACAGCGGCCGCGAGCGACACATGCTGCGCGCCAGCTCCATCGGTACGGTCTCGGGCACGAGCGGCCGGGTGATCGAAGGGGTCTTCGACGGACAGAACATGATGGACAGCAAAGGCCAGACCTATCCGGTACCCGCCAACTATGCGAGCAAGAGCAAGCTGGTGGAAGGCGACGGCATGAAGCTGACGATCACCGACGAAGGAAAATTCATCTACAAGCAAATCGCACCCATCCCGCGCCGCACCGTGCTGGGTCTGCTGATTCAGGAAGACGGACAGTATAAAGTGCTCGCGGAGGGGAAGTCTCTACGCGTGCTGCTTGCGTCCGTCACTTTCTACCGCGCCGAAGTGGGCGACCAAGTCACCATCCTGCTCCCGCAGGATGGAGAAGCCAAATGGGGCACCGTCGAGGCCGTCATCCCCAAAAACGTCGCCGGTGCCGCCGCCCATGCGACAGTGCAGGGCATGTCCCGCGATGATGACGGGGAGCTGAGCCCAACGATGTAAGAAACAAGACGCAAGATCCAAGAAACCCTCTTGTTTCTTAGTTTCTTATATCTTGCTTCTCAAAGGTGAGAAGCGTCGCAAAGCCTGCTACTCTCTGCTCGATGAAAATTTCTCCCAGGATCGCGATCCCCATCCTCGCGGCTTGCGCCGTGGCCGGGGGCATGTTGACGCTCGTATGGTGGCAGCTTTCCATTTCATCGGATCAGCTGAAGAAGCAACTCCAAACGACCGCGCAAGTATCGGCCATCAGCGTCACCTCCGTGGCCAATGATTCCACGGATCTGGGCGATGAAGTCTTGCTCCATCTGCGCCAGGGAGATTTGGACGCGTTGCAAGGCGATTGGCCTGCATCCGAGAAAGAATATATGCAATCGGTGAATCAAGGTGGCGGCATCCCGGCCTTGCGCAAGCTCGCGGAGGCGCAGATTCAGCGACGAGAGATGGATGGCGCGCAAAAAACCATCAGCCAATTGCGCCAGCTCGGTGCCAAAGACGGCGATCTGCTCCTCTTGCAGGTAAGCATCCTGCTACGCACCGGCGAAGTGGTGAAGGCGCGCGCATTGCTCGACGGCGGCGCGGACTCGCCGCAGAAACAGTACGGGTTGGCGCTCATCGGCATCATCCAGGGAGACAATGAGAACGCGCAGAAAAACCTCCAGGCCGTCATCGCCGGCTGGGATCCGGCGCTGCGCACCTACGCCCGCACGCTGCAAGCCGCATACGACGAATACGCGCTCTTCCCCCAAAGCGCGACGATCCATCTGACGACGCTCCTTTCTCGCGCGCTCGCGCAAGTGCAGGAGTGCGATTTGGCATTGCCGCTGCTCGGCCAGGTAGTGACGCAGCAGGACAACTACCGCGACGCGTGGATCGTGCAAGGATACTGCCAACTCACCACCGAGCGCATGCAGGACGCGTTGGCGTCTTTCGAACGCGCTTATGCTCTTGATCCGGAGAAGCCCGAAATCCAATACTTCCTCGGCCGCGCGTATCTGTCGCTCAAAGACAGCAAGAACGCCATTACCTTTTTGCAGTACGCGCTCCAGAACGGCTTCCAGCCCGAGACGGAAGTGCGCAAGCAATTGGCGGCCGCGGCACTCGGTGCCGGCGATCCGTCGCTCGCCTTCGATCAATACAAATCCATGAGCCACCTCACCGATGCGGATATCGGCGTCTACCAGCAGGCTGTGACGCTCGGCATCGCGCTCGGCCGCACGCAAGATGCGTACGATCTGGCCGGCAATGCCATCACCAAATGGCCCAACTCCGCCCGCGCCTACGATCTTGCCGGCTGGTCCGCGCAGGAACTGCATAGGAAAGACCAGGCGCGCGCCGCCCTGGAGAAAGCATTGCAATTGGACCCGACTCTCCAGAGTGCGAAAGATCATTTGGGCAAACTGTGAAGGAGAGGGCGTGAAAAGGCCGTTGCAAAGGTGATACACTTTTGATACACTATAGTCACTTCCTTTCTTCCCTATGCCCACTCTCAAAAAACGCATCAATGTGAGTCTGCCCGAAGATGTCGAGCGTGCGCTGCTTGTTCTGGCAAAACGCGATGATGTCCCTCAGGCCACGAAAGCCTTGCATCTCATCACACTCGCATTGGAAATCGAGGAAGATGACATCTTCAATGCGCTCGCCGAGAAGCGCGATGCCAAAAGCGCCAAATTTGTCTCCCATGTCCGCGCTTGGTGATGGGCTATACCGTCAGCTACCACCCCGAAGTCGTCGCTGACGATATCCCCGCTCTTCCCAAAAAAATAAAAGAGCGGATCAAAGCCGCCATCGAGGAAAAACTGATGACCCGCCCGGAAATATTCGGCAAACCGCTTCGGCGATCACTCAAAGGGTATCGGAAGCTCCGCGTGGGAGATTACCGGGTGATTTTCCGCCTGGAAGAAAAAGCTGTGCGAATTCTAGTCATTGGTCACCGATCCATCGTCTATGGACGGCATCCAGACAGACTTGAATAGAGAACACCATTGGAAGCGGCAGAGAACGCATTCCACATTCATTTTGAGCAAAATTTCTAGAACCCATCTCATAAATGCCGGAGAAGTAAAAGAACACAGCCAAGCAGCAT
>DAISLF010000114.1:0-3462 GCA_036820585.1 Candidatus Peribacteria bacterium
CGAATTTTCTGGTCTTCGGCGCAGTGGACGACATATGGGTACAGCCGGACGGACAACTGTGCGTGGTGGACTACAAATCGACGAGCATACCCGGTGAAGTCAATCTGCACGGGGAATGGAAGAAAGCCTATAAGCGACAGATAGAAGTGTACCAATGGCTCCTGCGCAAGAACGGCTTTCCGGTTTCTTCTACTGGCTATTTCGTCTACGCGAATGCCGATAAAAGCAAAGATTCTTTCGGAGGAAAATTGGAATTCTCGACGAGTATTTTGCTCTACACGGGCGATGACTATTGGATTGATGATGCGCTGCGGGAAGCGCATACATGTTTGCTGCGCGGTATTGCGCCGGCTGCGAATCCGGCATGCGAATGGTGCGCGTACCGGGAAGCGGCGAAAAAAGCGGAGTGAAGATATTGAGATCCGATTTGCCGATGGTGCCGTCCGCTGTTCATGGTGTATGAAAAAGGTCGATCTCTGTACAGATTTCATTTCTCACAAAAAAATCAGGGACAAAATTTGTCGAATAGAGCTGTCCTGTTGCCGACAGTCTTCGTCGCAGATATAGCAGAATTGTTGCCAGTCGGCCGTTACGTTCTGTAGAACGCGAAGGCTGGCGGAGAGGGAGGGATTTGAACCCTCGATACGGTTTTAACACCGTATACCGCATTAGCAGTGCGGCCCTTTCGACCACTCAGGCACCTCTCCGTGCGCACGAGAGTATAAACGAATGCGCAGCCATGGCTAGTGTGATAGCGACGGTGCCTTAATTCATTGCCTGGGTCTGTTGCTCGATTGCCGTCAGTTCATCGAGCAGTTTTTGCGGCCCGTACGTTGTTTGGACATTCAGCCGGTTGCCATTGATGCGATAGGTTGCCTCGATGATATCCAGCATATCTTCGCTCACGACGATACAGCCGAGCGATTTGTACCGCGTATCGTCTTTCAGCCATTTCTTGAAATATTTATAGCCGTGGATACCGTAAGCAGTCCGTTCCGAACCGTTTTTGTAGAGACGGAGGAAGCGTCCGGTGATACCGAAGTCGACGCGGTCCGTTTGGATCATTTCATCTTTGGCAATCCAGGAGCTCAGAGGAGTGGAGGCAAAATAGTTTATTCCTAAATAATGGATGGTGCGTTGTTGGCCGGTGGCAAGAGGAAAAGCCATATACCCGCCATCGGCATGCAGGAGATAGCCTGTATTGGAATCGACGTCGACGATGAATTCATCCACGATGCGCGGCTGCCATTGTTGCTGAGGTATGTATCCGGTGGCACTGACCGCAAGCGGCAGCGACAGAAGAAGAATGCTCAGAAGAAGTGAGAGTACGCGTTGCAAAGTATTAGAAGTTATATAATTTGTTAATAATTGTCAATATTTATATATGTCAACAAACAGCGAACGAAGGGCTCGAAAGCGCCTCGTGACGAAACAGGGCAATGGACGTAGACTCCCGCCCTATGGAAGGAATACGCCAATCGGTCCATCTGTCCGTATTGCACAGCGATGTGGGAGATTCTCCGGTTCTCAAGCTTTTACAGCCAAAGCCGGGAGAAACGGTTTTAGATGTTACATTGGGGCTTGGAGGTCATGCTGCTGCCTTTTTGAAGGAAACTGCTCCGAATGGTCTGTTGATCGGTCTCGATGCAGATGCAGAGAATTTGTCCTCTGCCAGCAAACGCCTTTCGCCTTGGGCGCAACGTATCCGGCTGCATCACTGCAATTTTGGAGATATTTCTTCCCTTTTGCCGATGAGCGCCGATATCGTCTTTGCGGATCTGGGGGTCAGCTCCCCGCATTTTGATGATGCCAGCCGTGGATTTACCTTCCGGACGACGGCACCGCTCGATATGCGCTATGACCGCTCGCGCGGGAAAACTGCCGCAGAATTTTTGAGTGAGTGCCGCGAGGAAGAGATCGTGCGGGTCCTGCGTGAGTATGGAGAAATTCACCAGAGCATGCGTCTCGCGCATGCACTCAAAGTCCGGTTCCAAGAAGGGGAGCCAATGGACCCCTCGCGGCGGACGACCGATGATGTCCGCAAAACCGTGGAGGAAGTGTATGGATACCGAGCTCCTCGCGTGTTGCCTCAAGTGTTCCAAGCGCTGCGCATCCGCGTGAATGATGAGCTGGGAGCGCTGGAGCGGCTGCTCGCCGCATTGCCTTCTCTTCTGCGCGTCGGCGCAAGAGCGGGCATCATCAGCTACCATTCGCTCGAAGACAGGATGGTGAAGCAGGCATTTCGCGCATGGACGACGCCACGGAAAAATCCACAGACGGGAGCGATCGCCGTCGAGGCGCCGTTTGTATTGCTCACGAAGAAGCCCACTATGCCTTCGCAGGATGAACAACTGCGAAATCCTCGTTCCCGCAGCGCACGCATGCGAGCGGTGCGATACGTTCATGCAGGAAACATTTGAATGCGACGTCCGGTGCGTGCACAATGCCGTGAGCACGCATGCGTGCGCTATTTTTCATTCCGTCTTCATGGTTTCCACAGGGACTACATCGGAGATGCCGCGCCGCCTTTCGCTCGGCCGCATGGTGAACCAAAGCACGGCGCTCCTGATGACCTGCATCGGCGGCCTTATTTTATTGCTCGCACTTCTCATTTTGTTTCACGAGAACGCGAATGCAACGAAGGGCTACAGCTTGCGTAAGCTCGAGAATCAACGGTCGGTTCTTTTGCTGGAGCAAGAAGTGCTCAATATGCAGACGGCTGAGGCGCAGGCGCTCGATCATCTTCAAAATGATCCGCAGGTACTCAAGATGATTCCATTCAGTAAGCCGGTGTATGTGAAGGCGGGAGGAGTGCTTCCGCAGTAAGGGAAGGGCTCAGAGGAAAAATTGTATGCATGAAAAAAGAATTTCGCCGTATCCTCTGGGTCTCCTTCGTATCTTCAAAGTCTTCAAGGGATTGCCCGCACCTGGATACTGCTCACAGAGATATCGTGCATACGCGCATCGGAGACCAGAACGCATTTGTCACCGCTTTGCAGCATGCCGCGCTTTTTGCCGACCGCCATGGCGCGGACGACCGTTTGCTCCGGATCCTCATCGAAGTCGATGAGAAGGGGAGTGACGCCGTAGAAAACCTGCAGCGAGCGCTGCGTGTGGGCCGAGGGAGTGAAGGCGATGATAGGGACATGCGGACGGAATCGCGAGACATCTTGCGCCGTCTGTCCGCCGCGTGTCATGACGATGATGGTTTTCACATCGCTGGCGACCGAAAGCTGCACAGCAGCTTCGGCTCGGGCTTCGCGCTCGTTACGGATGGTTGTCGCGTGCATGCGCTGCGATTTGCCCATGTGTTCCTCCGTGGCGCGCAGCACGCGGGCCATGGCGGTAAGCGATGCAATCGGATACTTGCCGCTCGCGGTTTCGCCGGAGAGCATGGTGGCATCCGTGCCTGTCATGGCCGCATGCGCGATATCGGTGACTTCCGCGCGCGTCGGCATGGGG
>DAISLF010000115.1:0-3459 GCA_036820585.1 Candidatus Peribacteria bacterium
GCTATACTATTGGGATTTATGACAGAAAACCGGGTCACTCTCGGGTGCGCTGCAGGCATTGCCATGCTGATGCTGATGCTGGTCTTCGGCGGACTGAGCGGCACGGCGCAGGCGGTGGATTGCGTGGGGAAGCCGTATGGCTATCCCGGCTGCCCCACGTCCGGGTCCGGGTCCACCAAATGCGGCGACAGCGTCGTGCAGACGCAGATGGGGGAAGAGTGTGATGACGGGCGCTTCAACGGACAGACGACGTGTTCCAAAAACTGCAAACTGCTCGTGTGCGGCGACGGCACCGTCTCGCCATCCATTGGCGAAGAATGCGAACCGGTCAGCCAGCTGGTGTATGTGCAAGGTGCCGACGGTACTCTGACAACGCAGCGGCTCTTCGCGCAGCCCAACCAATGCGCGGGCAAACGGTATTGCAGCGTTCCGCAGTGCGATGCCAATGGCAAATGTACGGGTGGTTGTAAATGGGTGTTCGGCAATTCCTGTACCGTCAATTCCGCAGCTGCAAGCTCGCAAGGTACTGTTTCCACCAGCGCAGCACACTCCCTTGTTTCCTCCAGCTCCCTATCGTCGCAATCTTCTCGGGCGGTCAATACGTCTTCGGCGCAGCTCTCTTCTGCGCAAGGTTCTAATACAAGTATCTCTTCTTCGGCGATTGCATCATCCGAGGCGGCGTTCTCCTCTGTCGCACAATCATCTCCCGCACCGTCATCCGTTTCTTCTGTTGCCGGGATATGCGGTGACGGGCGCAAGGATCCAGGCGAGGAGTGCGACAACGGCCCGAAGAACTCGGACAGCACGCCCGGCGCCTGTCGGCTCAATTGCAAGCGCGCACATTGCGGCGATGGCGTGATGGACCCGGGCGAGGAGTGCGACAACGGACGCACTAATTCCGATACGATGCCGGGTGTATGCCGCGCAAACTGCAAGCTTGCCCGTTGCGGCGATGGCGTGGTCGATCCCGGGGAACAGTGTGACGGCGGCGACACATGTACACAGACATGCCAGCTGATTGCATCGCCTGCTGCGCTGCCCCAGAGCGGCTCCGGCGCGGCGGCTGCAGGACACGCATCCAGTATAAGTAATTCCTCCATGGTGCTCTCCGTTTCCCCAGAGCAAGTGGGACCGCTCGCGGGAGCGCTCAGCATGATGGCAGGGGTCATGATTGCGGTGCTCGGCTATGTATTTCGAACCAAGCTGATATCGCTCTTTGCGCGCAAGAAAACGATTACATCCATCGAGGATGTAGCACTCAATGAAATCGAAATGCCGTGGCATAAGTGGTGAAGAGATCAAGGACGTCCACGAGACCAAGGAAGAGCAGGGCCCTTGGTCTCGCTGATCTCTTGGACGTCGTTACTCTCTTCGTCAGACAGTCACGCGCGTGAGCGACGAGATGGTGATGGGGCCCAAGTACTGCTCTACGGTCTGGTTCGGATCCTTCACGAAGGCTTGTTTGAGGAACGAGTTTTCCTCGCGGAATTTCTTCTCTTTGCCCAGCATGATTTTCTCCATGATCGCGGCGGGCTTGTTCTCCTTCTTCAGCTGTTCCTTCCAGATTTCGCGCTCTTTGACGAGCGTTTCCTCCGTCACTTCGTCCGGATGCACGTATTGGGGGTTGAGCGCGGCGGCATGCATGGCGGCGTCCTTCAGCTTCACATGGTCGCTGCCCGCGGGCTCTGCGCCTACGATCACCGCGAGCTTGCGGTTACTGTGCACGTAGATGGCCAGCGACGGCGCGCTGAGCACCTGGATTTCCGAGAGGGAAATGTGCTCGCCAAGCTTCTGGATGGCGGCTGGCAGGCGCTCCTGGATCGTTTGCTTCGCTTTGTCTTCGCCTTGGCTGAGCACCAGAGCGGCGAGCTCGTTGCCCATCTGCAGGAAATCATCGCTGCGGGCGACGAAATCGGTCTCGCATTTGAGCACCAAGACGGCGGCTTTCGTATCATTTTCGGCGACGAAGATGGCGCCTTCGGACTGTGCGCGATCCGCTTTCTTCACCGCTTGCGCGATGCCGCGCTTGCGCAGTATTTCGATGGCGAGTTCTTCATTGCCGTTGGCTTCCTCCAGTGCCTGCTTGCAGGCGAGGATGGAGACGCCCGTACGCGAGCGCAAAGCGGAAACGGCGGCGGCGGAAACAGGGGACATACTAGGGAAGGGGATGGAGATAAGAGTAGGAGTATCAGAATAGTTTGCTGGTTTCTGGTTGGCTGGTTGCTCGTTCAGTCGTCGTCCAGCAACGAGTCAACGAGCAACGGCTTCGAGCTGCGCGGGAGTTTCCTCATCATCGTCAGCAGAGGACTTCTTCTTGGGCGCGGCATCGACCAGCTCGGATTCGATGGTGCGCAGGATGAGGTCGATGGATTTCACGGCGTCATCATTGGCAGGAATGTAGGAGGTGAAGTGATCGGGATCCGCGTTGCTGTCGCAAATGCCGTAGATGGGGATCTTGAGCTTGGCGGCTTCCAGCACGGCGACGCGGTCGCGGATGGCGTCCAGAATAAAGACGGCGTCCGGCAGCCCGCTCATTTTCGACACACCGGAGAGAGCGATATCCAGCTTGGCGAGGAGCTTACGCAAATGCGTCTGCTCCTTCTTGGTGTACTTTTCGATCTCGCCCGTTTGGAAGGATTTCTGCAGGTCCAGGTAGTAGCGCAGGCGGCGCTTGATGGTCGTCCAGTTGGTGAGCAGGCCCGGAATCCATTTTTTCGTCACCATCGGTTGGTTCAAGTTCTGCGCGATCCGTTCGATCATGGGGATGCTCTGCTGCTTGGTGGAGATGAAAAGGATCGTCTTGCCTTCGTTCTGGAATTTTTTCATCGCGTCGCAGACGGTTTCCAATCCTTTCTTGGTCTTGGTGAGATCGAAAATATGGATGCCCTTGCGGACTCCATACAGGTTGGAGGCCATCTTGGGATTCCACTTTTCTTTGCGGTGGCCGAAGTGGCAGGCGTTCTCGATGAGTTCTTTTTCCGAAGGAATAGCCATACGAACAGTGGGGAGGAAACCGGCGCGCAGCAGCGCAGGCAAAGGGGAATGAGAGGAGATGAAATATTCCTTGAGCTGCCTTCCAACGTCTTTTCGCTGGGTGCGGAGGATTCCTTCAGTTCAGGATGTCATCCTGAGATCGTCGAAGGACAGGACCGCTGCGATCAGTTAGAAGTGGTTGAAAGATTTATACCGGAAGCCGCAGCAGTTGGCAAATAAAGAACAGACGAAAAGGCCAGACTCTGGGGAGTCTGGCCGATGCGCTCATTGGATCGGTGTCATGTACGTGGTGGCGCTTTGGGGCGCCCTTCTTTGAGCAGCTTCCTTGCTGCTTCAAGCTCGTCTCCTATCGAAGGTCCATCGGCGGGCAGTTTCCGTTGCAGAGCCTTGAAGCCCTGCTCGATGGTTTTCGCCAAGTTTTCTTCCTTGAAGTTCTCGAGGCCGACTGATAGCACCACACTTATG
>DAISLF010000116.1:0-3359 GCA_036820585.1 Candidatus Peribacteria bacterium
AAGCTAATACTCCTTCTTTGACGCAGTCAGATTCGATTACTTACGTAGCAATCCCGATCATCTCATGTGGATTTCCGAATGGCAGCAAGGGCCTGCTCTTTTCCCAAAAAATTCCGAATCCTCACCCATTTTCCTGGTTCCAGCTCTTTGTAGTGATTGAAGAAGTGCCGGATCTTCTCATGGGTCGCTTCATCGAGGTCGTGTACGTCGAGTATCTTCGCATACCATGGGTCGATGTCTTTCGTGGGAACCGCGATGATCTTTTCATCGATGCCCGCTTCATCTTCCATTTCCAGCAGACCGATGGGCCGCGACAAGACGGCAGAGCCGGGAATGACGGGCTGCGCCGAGATGAGCAATACATCCACCGGATCGCCATCCAATGCCTTGGTATCGGGGATGAAGCCGTAGTTGAACGGATACACCATCGCCGTATGCAGGAACCGATCTACAAGCATCACCCCTGACTTTTTATCGAGTTCATATTTGATCGATGATCCTTGCGGAATCTCGACCAAGACTGGAATCTCCTCGGGAAACGTATCGGAACGAAGATGGAGAAGATCGGCTGCTGTCATACTAAGGGAGAAAGAACTCAATGGGTAATATTCGTGAACGCGTTCATGCCGGGATAGACGGCATCGTTGCCCAGCTCCTCTTCGATGCGCATCAGCTGGTTATATTTCGCAAGGCGCTCACCGCGCGAGGCGGAGCCGGTCTTGATCATGCCTGTGGAAAGCCCCACAACCATATCGGCAATGGTCGTGTCATCCGTCTCCCCCGAGCGATGCGAGAAAACCGCCGTCCATCTTGCGGCGCGGACGAGATTCACTGCTTCCACGGTTTCCGTCACCGTACCGATCTGGTTGAGCTTGATGAGCGACGAATTGGCGAGATTGTCTGAAATAGCGTTCTTCAAGATAGCCGGATTCGTGACGAAGATGTCATCGCCCATGATTTGCACGTTCTTGCCGAGCCGTGCGTTGAGCAGCTTCCAGTTCTCCCAATCGTCCTCGGCCAGTCCGTCTTCAATGGAAATGATGGGATACTTCTTCGTCCATTCCTCCCACAGATCGATCATGCCTGCCGCATCCACCGTTCGGTGATCGCGCTTCAATTGATACTGTCCGTTGTCGTAGCAGGAGCTTGTGGCGGGATCAAGCGCGAGATGAAAGTCTTGTCCCGGTTTGTAGCCGGCTTTCTCAATGGCGCTCAGAATGACTTGTACATATTCCTCGTTCGAGCCGAGCGGAGGCGCAAAGCCGCCTTCGTCACCGACGGTCGTGGGCAAATGGCGATCATGCAGAATTTTTTTGAGTGTATGAAACACTTCCGCGCTCCAGCGCAGGGCTTCCTTGAAGGTCGGCGCGCCCGTGGCGACGATCTTGTATTCCTGAAAGTCCGATGAGCCTTCGGCATGCACGCCGCCGTTGAGCACATTGAGCATCGGGAGCGGCAGAACATATGGACCGTCCGGATGATATGTTTCTTTGATGAAGCGGTAGAGAGGCCTGCCTGCGATGGCAGCCCCGGCTTTTAAGAGAGCGAGTGAGACGCCCAGAATGGCATTCGCGCCCAGCCTGCCTTTGTTCTCCGCTCCATCGAGAGCGATCATCTTTCGGTCAATGGTTTCTTGCTCCAGCGCGTTCATGCCGCGAAGCATCCGCGCAAGCTCCCCGTTGACGTTCTCCACGGCCTTCAACACACCCAGGCCGCCATATCGTTTCGTATCACCGTCGCGCAGCTCCATGGCCTCCCGTTTGCCTGTGGATGCGCCCGAGGGCACGGCGGCGCGAACATGCTGGCCGCTATCGAGCATCAGATCGACTTCGACGGTGGGATTGCCGCGCGAGTTGAGGATTTCTCTGGCATGTAGGGTGGCGATTTTGGGCATGAGAATGATGGAAGAAGCTACACAAGGCGGGACGCGTGATTGGAAACGGCAAAGACCCGCATGTAGAAAAAGAGCAGTACCAAGGCAAGAGCGGCAAATCCCGCGCCGAAGAAGAATGGCATCGAGCTATTCACTTTGTCCCATAGCAGTCCCGCGATGAGGCTGGCGGGGAGCGTGATGAGTCCGACTGCGGTATTGTAGATGCCATACGCGCTGCCGCGATGATCCGACGGCACGAGATCGGCGATGAACGCCTTCGCCACCCCTTCCGTCGTCGCGTAGTAAATACCGTAGAATGCAAAGAGCAGCCATGCCTGATAGGCCTGATTGGCAAAACCGAAGCCGAGGTACGCGAGCGCATACGCAAGCCAGCCAAGGAACAGCACTTTCTCCCGCCCGATCTGATCGGACAGACTCCCCAGCGGAATGGAAGCCGAGGCGTAGCAAAAATTGAAGAGCGCGTAGACGAGCGGAATGCCAAGGATACCTACTCCCAAATTCTGCGTGCGCAGAATCAGGAACGTATCGGACGAATTTCCCAGGGAGAAAATGACGACAATGAGCAAGAAAACGTAGAAGGATCTGGGAAGCTTCACGCTGATTCTCGGCGTTACATTCGTTTCACGCACGAAGAACGTGAGGATGCCGAGCGTTGCGAAAAGCGGGATCGCCGTCAGAAAGAAGATGTAGTGATATTTGAGGCTGTTGTCTCTGAGTACATACAGAAGCGCAAAGAGCAGCAGCGGTCCCGCAACCGATCCCAAGGTATCGAGCGCTCGGACAATGCCGAATTCTTTCCCTCTCGTTCCCGCGACGGCGGAGTCGGCGATGAGCGCGTCTTTGGGAGAATCCTTGATGCCTTTCCCGACGCCATCCAAAAAACGCAGGCCGAGCACTCCCGCTCCCGATGCGACGACGGCCAGAAGCGGACGGGAAACCATCGAGAGGGAATATCCGATGAAGACGATGCTTTTTCTTGCTTTCAAGCGATCAGATAAAAACCCCGATACCAACTTGAAGATGCTCGCGCTGCTTGTCACCAGCCCCTCCGTCATGCCGATGAAGGATTTATCGAAACCAAGAATATTGGCGAGATAGAGCGGGAGAATGGGAATGAAAATATCCTGGCTGATGCCTCCGAAGAAGCTCAGGAGTCCGATGTAGAAGGAGTTGCCGCGGATGGGTTTTGCCGATGGCCGAGGGGATGATGTGTCCATGGGAATGATGGGTGATAAACGAACAGCTCCTACCCGTGATGAGCAGAAGTCATTGGCCGCGAGGGCATTGAGAGACGAACTTCACCGTCTGTCCGATGATCTATGTCTGTCATATGAGTGTACTGCGAGAAAGCGCCCATAACAATTATTCTTTGTGACCTTTCCCCCAGTGCAGGTAATCATGGCTCTGCTCACTGCTCGAGCTCCTGCTATCATCTCATCAATGTCCTCTCCTCATGCACACGCTT
>DAISLF010000117.1:0-3351 GCA_036820585.1 Candidatus Peribacteria bacterium
ATGTAGAGGCCCAAGCCATTGCCATCGGGATGGCTGAGGTGCGCATTGGAGGCACGGACGAACTTGCCGAAGACGCGGGAGAGATCTTTCCTGGGAACACCGATGCCATGGTCCCGCACTTCCACGAGAGCCATAGTCCCCGCCCTGCGGGACACGATTGCAATGGCGCCCGACGCACGGGAAAAATTGATGGCGTTCGTCAGGAGCTCGCGCATCACATTCGCGATCAGGTTCTTATCCAGGCGCAAATGCATATCAGCAAGGTCCATGTTGATTTTCTGTTTATTGCTCTTGAGTTCCGCGGACGCATCATGCACTACCTGCATGATGATCTCGCGCAAATACGCCCAATCGGGCACGTAGACGACATGGCCTTGTTCGATATCCGTAGCCTTGCGCAGCTGCTGCAAAATGGAAGAGAGATGCGCGATACCCGTATCCATATTGGAAAGATACCCCTGCAAATCCTCCGCAAGCGTCTGCTTCTCCTCACTATCGCGCAGCGCCTCGAGCGTCCACTGGAAAATCGTGAGCGGCGTGCCCAGCTGGTGACTCGCAAGCAACATCATGCCTGCGCGCTCTTCCTCGATGCGATGGTACAAATCCACGCGGCGACGCCAGAGGAAAGAGAGAATGAAGCCGCCCAGCAGGACCGCGACGAATGCGAGCAGGAGCATGAGCACCGGCGAAAAAATGCTTTGTGTTAGCATCAAGTAATCATCCGCTTTCATGTCGATGCCGAGCACGGCGACCGCGTGCCCCGCGGCATCGCGGATGGGCGCATAACCGGAAATGAGCGCGCCCCATTTATCGTAGGTAATGGCGGCATCGACGGAAGGGCGGAGGAACGCCTCTCGCTGCAACGCGGGTACGCCGCTGATGTCGTAGGTATCGCCCGGGTAGGACGGCTGCTCATCGGGATCCAGCGCGCCGTTATGATTGAGATCCAATTGCCGCACCGTCGAGAGCGAATCCGCATCTGCCACGAACTCCAGCAGCATGGGCTCCTTGGTTTTGCGCATGATGTAGGCGAACCGGATGCTGGGTACAAGCTGACGAATTCGGCCGAGGCGCCCGACCAAATCACGCAATTCTTTGCTCTCTAGCGAACCGGATCCCTGCACGCGTTCCACTTCGTTTGCCTCGAACTGTGCCGCAGCCATGGCTGCGGTATCGCGCAGGCGGCTCCGTAGCTCCTCCTGCATCAGCATGCGACCGCGCAAAAAGAAGAGCACGCCCAAAATAGCGATGAAGAACACGACCGACCCGGCCACAGCCGCGATCTGCCAGTCACGCTTCAGAGCCTGTGCGATGGAGAGAAAAATTCGTTGCACGAAGTTGGTGTGAATATTTCATCTGAGTATAGCAGAAAAGTACGGCTGAGTCACTGACTGTTGTACACGGTTTCAAGAACGAGCCTTTTGGCTCCGATCATCAAGCGAACGCGCGTGCCCGCCGCCGTCGGCAAAAATTCCACATCATCCATGAAATGACGCATGAGCATTAACCCCCGACCGCAGGGCTTTTCAAGAGCATCGGGTGCAGTCGGATCAGCGACGGATGATGGGTCAAAACCATTCCCTTGATCTTGGATTTCGGCGATAAAAACCATATCTACTTCTTTCCTCTTGCCGGTCTCTCCTCCTGCTTTCTGCATTTCGAAAGGCCTCGTTTGAACAATCGAATATGTCACTTCCACACGGCGTTCACGCTGCTCCTCTGTCGGCTCCTCTGCATTCTGCCAATTGCCATGCTTCATGGCATTCGCGAGAGCTTCTTCGAGAGCCATGCGAATCGAGAACTGCGCTTGCTCGGGCCATCCTTTACTTTGCAATCCCGATTCTATTTTCCTGAGAAGCGCAGAAATTTCTAAAAGATCCGACGATAGCCGTTCTTTCATTTCAGGCAGTAGGATTTCGGTGGTTTGCAGACGGTCTTTCATAGAAGTCGCGCAGTATAAAGAGAAGCATGCTCCCGGCAAGCGGCTCGATGCAAGTTTTTGCGCAAGCCCAGGCAGATGCCAGAAAGACTGCTTCGCAGAAGCAAGCTCCCCGGGTAGAATTCCCTCCCGATGCAGCCGCTTTCCACCGACCAAATTCGCCGGGCGTATCTTGATTTTTTCAAGAGTAAAGGCCATGCCGTCATCCCCGGCGCTCCGCTGGTGCCCGAGAATGATCCGACGGTGCTCTTCACGACCGCGGGCATGCATCCGCTGGTCCCCTACTTGCTCGGGGAAAAACATCCGGCGGGCAAGAGACTCACCGACGTGCAGCGCTGCGTGCGCACGGGCGATATCGACGAAGTGGGCGACGCATCGCACCTCACGATGTTCGAGATGCTCGGCAACTGGAGCTTCGGCGATTACTTCAAAGAAGGCGCGATCGCGATGAGCTTCGAGTTCCTCACGGCAATACTGCAAATTCCCGTGGAGATGCTCGCCGTCACCTGCTTCGAAGGCGACAGCGATGCGAAGCGCGATACGGAATCGGCGGAGATCTGGCAGAAGATGGGTATCCCCAAGGAACGGATCGGATTCCTGCCCAAAGCCAAAAACTGGTGGGGTCCGGCGGGCAAAACGGGACCCTGCGGACCCGATACCGAAATGTTTTTCTGGGTGGGCGAGGGCGAGGCGCAGGGCAATCCCGCGTCGCACGATGCCGAATGGCTGGAGATCTGGAACGACGTCTTCATGCAGTATGGCAAAAACGAAGACGGCAGCTTCACGCCGCTCACGCAACAAAACGTGGACACGGGCATGGGCCTCGAGCGCGTCGCGACAGTGCTGCAGCAGGTCGAGAACGTGTATGACACGGACAATATGAAACCGATTCTTGAGAAAGTAAGAAATTTATCTGGATGGGATAGCAGTAAATTTTCTGAAAAAGAACTTCGAGCTGGAAAGACGCATCCAATGAAAAACCATCGAATTATCACGGATCATTTGAAAGCAGCCGTATTTATAATTGCAGATGGCGTCACTCCCTCGAATGTAGATCAGGGTTATGTTTTACGTCGTATTATCCGTCGAGCCATTCGTGCCGCCTTACAATTGAATATCGATATTGAAGGTACATTCTGTACAAGAATTGCTGCCCAAGTTTTTGCACAATATGAAAAATCGTATCCATACCTGCACTCTCGAATTGAAGAAGTTCTACAAGTTTTGCGCCAGGAAGAACTGCAATTCGGCAGAACGCTGAAGGAAGGTCTCAAGCATTTCGAGCGGACGGCGAATATGACCGTCAAGCGGATGGACGGCGTCGCCGCTTTCCATCTGTACGACACATACGGTTTCCCCATCGAGATGACGAAAGAAATGGCGGCCGAGCGCGGGCTGAGCATCGATGAAGC
>DAISLF010000118.1:0-3276 GCA_036820585.1 Candidatus Peribacteria bacterium
TGGCGCGCGTGCCGCGCAGCACTTTGGGCCCGAGCACCACGCAGACTTCCGCGATATCCAGCTGCGCGGCGCGGATGGCGAAGATGAGATTCATGCGGCCGTCTCCCACCAAGTCATTGATCGGCAGCAGCGCGCCCGTGAGGATGACGGGCTTGCGCAGATTCTGCAGCGCGAAGCTGAGAGCCGACGCGGTGTAGCTCATGGTATTGGTGCCGTGCACCACGATGAAGCCGTCGAAGTTTTCGTAGAGCTCTTCTATTTTGCGCGCGATCTCCACCCAATGATTGGGCGTCACTTCCGATGAACCCACGTTGGCGATGGAGTAGAACTCCAGCGCGACTTCTTTCTGCATCTCGGGAATGGCCCGGTGGATGACACTGAGCGATTCCATGGCCTCGATGCGTCCGGTCTTCTGGTTCATCACCATCCCGATGGATCCGCCGACGTAGAGGAGCGCTATTTTCGAACGGGGCATGGCGCAAGTATAGAGACAGGGAAAGAGTGTGGAAATCCGTTTATTGGCTTGTTCGCTTCTTCGTTTGTTCGAGCAAATGAATCAACGAAAAAATCGTTACCAAAAATGCCCCGCACCGCTCTAATCTCCAGCGAAGGGAAGATCAGGGTGGCACGGGGCAGGCGTGCAGTGCGACCACACTGCGTCTCCCTACCCGTTTGGCACAAGGTATGAGTGTGCCGGCTCGTGTGTATGTGTATAGATAACCCGGGTGCCCGGGTATCGGCCTCCCTTGGAACCTGGGAGCAGGCGTTGTGTGTGTTTGTGGATCATCGGCATGCGGGAATGAGCTTTGCATCTCCAGTGGAGAGCGTCTCACTCGGGCAATCGACGATTGGTCGGTCCCTCCGGTGGAGGGAACCTCTGTTCGCGGTAGTCTAGGCCGCGGGCGGAGGCAGGGAGGGCGCAAAGAGGACTGATCACAGCAAGAAATCCAGAAAGGAGATGCTGCCGTCATCCCTCCGCTCTCCCTGCAAGCGCATAAAGGGTAGCGAGAATGTGAATGAGCAAATCTCACCATTATAGAATAAAAACCGGAGAAATGCAATGCCTTCAGGGGAGAGAAGTCAGGAGGTGCATGAAAGGCAGAAAGTACGAAGAAACCTGCTGCCCTTCTGCCTTCCTGCCTTTCTGTTCTCCTCTCTATACGATACTATCCGGTCCTCATGACATCGCCTCTCTCCCCCGCTTCCAAAGGCAAACTTGTGTTGATTATCGGACCGAGCGGAGTCGGCAAGAGTGTGATCCTCCAGCGGCTGCGGCGTGCGCATCGCCAAATCCATTTCCCCCGCTCCGCCACCACGCGCGCGCGCAGGCCGCGCGAAAGCGACGACCTATACCGGTTTGTGACGGACGAAGAATTCGAGATGCTCGTCCAACAGAAAAAACTGCTGGAATGGGCAACCGTCCACGGCGGCGCTCGCTACGGCACGCTCATCAACGAAATCTTCCCGCCCATCGAAGCGGGCAAAACGGTGCTGCGCGAAGTGGATGTACAGGGCTTCGACCACATCCGCGGCAATCCCCTCTTCGCGGGCGCTGACCCGCGGTACCGTCTGGTGTCGATTTTCATTCTGCCCGAGAGCAAAGAGCAGCTCATCGCGCACATCACCAAACGCGCGCCTATCGGAAAGGAAGAACTGGCCCGGCGCGTGACGAGCATGGAACATGAGCTGGCCTACGCCGAGCTCTGCACCGCGCAGGTGAAAAATCTGGAAGGCAAAATGCAAGATACCCTGAAGAAGGTAGAAAAGATCATCTTGCAACAGTGAGTCCGTCGCTCATTTGGTGATTGATCATCGGCGATGGGTGATTCGCAACACCTGTGTGACGCCGATAGTCACTCCTCCGAGCAGGAGCAACGACCAGAGCATTACTTCGCCGGAGGATGATCCGTTCTGGAACGCAAAGAGAAAACGAGCGGTATTGTCGAGCGGCGCGTAGAAATCCGACGCGCCAGTGCGCGGGAGCGGCTGATAGGAAGATCGGGGTTGTTGTTGGGAAGATGTTTGCATCGGCTGTGGCTGAGCGACTGCCTGGAGAGTGAGTGATGACTGCGCGGTGGAATTATCCGCGGCGTGGACCATGCCGCTCAGTTGCAACGAAATACCGGGTGCGACAGTACTCAGCAATGTCGCCGGAAGTATAAGTGTTTTGGTTTGATTTGCAGCGAGAGAACCGTTCAACCAGGTAATGGTGCCATTTTGCACCGTGCCGCCGTTGGGATCTTGGATCTGCAGCTGGCCCGCGGGATAGGTGATCCTCAGCGCCAGGCCCGAGAGCGGCAGAGCGGATGTATTGGTGACCGTGAGGCGCAGATTGAGCATTTGGCCCGGCATGACGGTAGCCCGGTCCGCCAGAAGCTGCAGCTTCACTGCAGGTGTCGCGGCATGGGCCACACCCGCATACATCAACAGAAGAAACGAGACGGCACTGAGCAAACGAGAGGAAGCCATGGGGAAGGCGGGAAGAAACTATGGCAAAGCACTGTACCAGAGGACGGATGAGATGGGGAGTTCTTACTCTCTGCTTTCCAGAGAAAAGCGCATAAAGCATGATTCTTGGGTAAGTTTGATGGAAAGTCTCCGTCAGAAGAAAGCAGCAGAACACGTGTCGGCTTCCCAGCAGAACAGCCAACGAGCGTTCTTCTCTTTTTATTTCTTTTCTTCCTCCACTTTATGATCAGAAAGAAATTGGCAGCAGCCGCCATCAGCACATCGTTGCTTGCAGGTGCATATATAAGCGTTCCCTCTCTTCTTCCGCTGACGGAAGCCGCAATGAATACTGCGGTGCAAGGCACGGAAACAGGTCCGACGACCGCCGCTCCCGGCTCGGTCATCACGCATACCGTCACGATGACCGAAACAACCGGCATGCCGGCGAATAATCTTGCGATCGTGGATATAGTGGATGCGCGCCTGCAATTCCTCCCCAGCCAAAGCTCGCCTGGCTGCGTATCGCAGGGTACGGGAGCCGATGGGCTGGTCATCCAGTGCCCTACCTCGAACTTTGCCCCGCACCAATCGAAGACGTACATCTTCGCGTATCAAGTGCCGCTGACGATCCCCTGCGGTACCGATCTCATGGAAAGCCATGGGGACGTGACCTGGGACCAGGGATCCAATTGGACGAACATGCTTGCCTTGAAAATCGTGTGTCCGGCCGCTGCGGGCCACAGCGATACCGTCATTACCAGCAATGCCAACACGACCGTGAATAATCAGGTGAATGCGGGCTCGCAGAATAACACGCAGGTGTGGCAG
>DAISLF010000119.1:0-3234 GCA_036820585.1 Candidatus Peribacteria bacterium
CCAAGAAGGAACGCTCTGGATGCTGGGTCTCGTGCCCACGCATTTGACTGGCATCAGCATCGGTACGACGGAAGGCCAGGTGATCGTGCATGAAGGCAGCGTCTCCATCGAAGACGGTACCGATGTGACGGTGCGCGTATGGGATCGCAGCGCGGTCGTCTCGCGCCGCAACCAAACCCTGGCGGCGCTGGAAGGCCAGCAGATCGTGCTGCGCAAAAACGCGGCGCCGATGCTGAGCCAGCTTTCGCCCGGTGCGTACGAGAATCCGTGGGTCGTGGGCAATCTCAATAACGATGCGGTCCACCAGCATGAGATCGCGCAGATGCAGCAGGAGCGCCGCGCCGCCAATGCGGGCATTCTTCCGGATTCCACGCTGTATCCCGCCAAGCGTTTTGCCGAAGCGGTCGATGTGCTCTTCACGCTCGATCCCGAAACGCGCGCGCGCAAAGTGCTCTCCAACGCGAACACGCGTTTGAACGAGGCGGCGGCTCTTATCGTGCGAGGGAGCGGCTCCGCTGCCGATATACCTCTGAAGGAATATCAAGATGCCGTCATCGCGATGGCGCAGAACGGATCGGGAAGCACCGTGAATATCGGTTCCTTGCTGCAGCAAGAAGTGCTGGGGGAAGCGACGGCCGATGTGTCGGCGGCCTTGCCGGATGACAAGGCGTATATCCTGAAAGAAACGATCCGCAATACCATCGCTGCGCTGCCGAGCAGTATCCAGAAGCCCGATACGCAGGGTGAGACGCTGCTCGATGAGCTCACGACGGTGAAGCGCCAGCTGGCCGAAGGTGATGTGGGTCCTGCGAAAGCCAAGCTGGATATTCTCCGTCATTCTCTTGCCAGGTTGGCGGACGCGCAGTCGCCGTTGCCGCTCGAGGTGCAACGCGAAATGCAAGCCGGCATCCTGACCGTCACCGCCGTCGTGCAGGCCGATACCCAGACCGGCAGCAGTATCATTGACCAGCGCTCCCTGCGCTTCACAGCGCCCGTCGTACCATCGAAGCCCGAGCATCCTTTGCTTACGGATGCAGAGATCAATGATGAAGTACTGCAGATCCGTAACCGCATCATCGGGCAGTACAAATCCGACCAAGGCCGGATGAATCAGCTTCACTTGGAATTCATGCGCTTGGAAGGCAATCCCGATCAGGGCCGCATCCTGCGCAAGCTCGCACATATTCTCCCCGAAGACGGTCTCGCCACCTACGTGCGCACCGAGCTTGAGCGTGTGGGCAAAGCGCATAGGCAAGAGGCAGCGCAGGGGTGCACGGGTTCTGGGTGCTGACGATTGTTGGTCGGTTTCTCGTTTGTTCGTTACTCGTTTCTGGTTTTAAACGAGTAACGAACAAACGAATAAACGTTCGTCATTCCCGCCTTGACCGAAACCTTGGTCTCTTTCACAATTGCCGCCTATGTATACCATCACCGATCTCAAGCCCGGCCGCGCGATCTCTATCGACGGCGAACCGTACCTCGTTCTCTCTTCGCAATTCGGCCGCAAGAGCCAATCGAAGGCGAACATGCAGTGTAAATTAAAGAACCTCAAAACCGGCGTCATCATGGCGCGCAATTTCCAGGGCAGCGAGAAGATCGAGCCCGCGGACGTCGGCTACCGCAAGGTGCAGTTCCTGTACGGCGACGATACCTCCTGCACATTCATGGATCTGCAGACTTATGATCAATTCGCGCTGCAGAAAGAATCGCTCGAAGGCATCGAGAGTTACTTAAGCGACGGCCTGGAGGTGGATGCGCTCATGTACGGCGAAAATCCCATCGGCATCCAGCTTCCGTCCACGGTCGTGCTCATCATCAAAGAGACGATCCCGGGCGTGAAAGGCGACACCGCCACGGGCGGCAGCAAGCCCGCCACCATGGATACGGGTCTCACGGTCAACGTTCCATTGTTCCTCCATGAAGGTGACAAGGTGAAAGTGAATACGGAAACCGGCGAGTATATGTCGAGAGCGGAATGAAGAGTCCTAATAAATCCGGGGCGAGCATGTGCTCGCCCCTGTGCATCCTTTCGGCATCTTCGTTTTCAACGTCCCTTCCTCCATTGGTTTGCGCGAGAATCCATCATGTCTGTGAGAAAAAAAATTCCCACGAGTATGACCAAGACTCCCATGATAATCAGGAGGATGAGAAGAAGAAAGGATCCCGGCCGATTCGCGCAGAGATATGCAAGATATCCCAGCGCGCCCAACGCCAAGATCATTGCCACGAATCCGGCTGCAGATTTTCGCCACATTTTCGTTTCTCCTTTGAAGCCAGTAATTGTGAAAGGACGACAAGTGAAGGATACTCGTTTTCTTTGTGTGAAACAGCTCGCAGATTTTTACGGGCTCAGGTGTTTCGCGATAATTTTTGCATCAACCCCGGCCCTTCGTCCGGCTCAGGACCGGTCGCTGATAGTTACTGTTTCAGATGTTTTGCTATTATTTTTTGCACGAGGCCCGGGTTCGCCTGGCCTTTCGTCTCCTTCATCACGAAGCCGACGATGGAGCCGAGGGCCGAGGCTTTGCCGTTTTTATAGTCCTCGATGGCGTTGGGATTCGCGGCGATGGCTTTCTGGACGACTGTTTCCAACGCGCCTTCATCCGAGATCTGGCCCATGCCTTTGTCCGCGATGATCGCCTTGGGTGCTTTGCCGGTGAGCACCATTTCTTCCAGCACGGCTTTGGCGGCGTTGCCGGAGATCGTTTTGTCATCCACCGATGCGACGAGGTCCAGAATATATTCCACGGCCGGCGCATCGTTCGCGGTTTTGCGGTGCATATTCAAAAATCCTTGGAGCTGCGTGAGGATCAGGCTGGAGGCGCGCTTGCCGTCGCCCGTCTTGGCGTACACGGCATCGAAGAGATCGCGGATCGCGGGCGTATCCACCAGCATCATGACTTCGGCATTATTGAGTCCCAGCGATTGGTACTGCTGCTTGCGCTCGCGCGGCAGCACAGGCAGTTCCGCGCGGATTTTCTGAAGCAGATCTGTACCGACCTTCAGCGGCGGGATATCGGGCTCGGGGAAGTAGCGGTAATCCTGGGCGTTCTCTTTGTCGCGCAGCATGCGCGTCTTTCCTTCGTCATCCATCCAGCCGACCGTGATGCCGCCCGGCAGCGGTCCGCCGGTTTCTTCCCAGGAGGTGCGCAGGCGCTTCTCCTCGTATTCCAGCGCGCGTTCGAGAGCTTTGAAGGAGTTGAGGTTCTTGATCTCGCTCAGCGGGTTCAATTT
>DAISLF010000120.1:0-3231 GCA_036820585.1 Candidatus Peribacteria bacterium
CCCGCCGATGCGATGCTCCTGATGGAGCTGGGAGCCGAAGGCGTTTTCGTGGGCTCGGGCATCTTCAAATCATCCAACCCCAAGCGCACGGCGGAAGCGATCGTGCAAGCGACGATTCATTATCAAGATCCCAAGAAAGTCATGGAGATTTCCACGGGCTTGCCGCAAGCGATGGCGGGGCTCGAGATTGATTCGCTGCCGACGAAGATGCAGGGAAGAGGATTGTGATATTCGCTCGTTTCTCCTTTTGTATTCAACGAGCAACGAAAAACGAATGAGCTGGTTGTCTGTTGTTCTAAAATGAGCCCCTCTCTATTCTATTTTTATGACAGTCGGAGTTCTCGCATTGCAGGGTGACTTCGCCGAGCATAGGGAGGTGCTGCGGTCGCTTGGCGTGCAATGCAGGGAGGTGCGAACGCTGGAAGATCTGTCGCGCGTGGATAAGCTGATCATTCCGGGCGGTGAGAGCACGGTGATGGGACGTTTTCTGAAACTTTGGAAACTTGATGTGGAAATTAAACGCCGGGTGGGGGAGCGGAGTCTTCCTATCTATGGCACCTGTGCCGGAGCGATTGTGCTTGCGAAGAAAGCGACTGGGAAAAATGCGCCGCCCACGCTTGGCTTGATGGATATCGAAATCGAGCGCAATGCGTATGGCACGCAGACGGAGAGCTTCGAACGGACATTGAATATAAAAGGCTTGAAGAAAACAATCGCAGCGTCGTTCATCCGTGCGCCGATCATCGCAAAGATCGGCAAGGAGGTTGAGATTCTCGCCTCTGTTGGAATGCAGCCCGTACTTGTGCGGCAAGGGAATTTGCTCGCGGGAACGTTTCATCCCGAAGTGCGGGGGCAAACTGCGATTCATGAGCTGTTTCTGCGAATGGAATGAGAAGAACGCAATAGCAGAGTCACTGGATTATGAAGGCAAAGAATCCTCCCCGTTACTTCGTTATTCTGTTACTCTCCTTCTCTCATGGACATCCGCAATTTCTGCATCATTGCTCACATAGACCACGGCAAATCGACCTTATCCGATCGCATGATCGAATTGACGGGCACTTTGCAGAAACGCGAGATGAAAGAACAGACGCTCGACATGATGGACCTGGAGCGCGAGCGCGGCATCACGATCAAGCTGCAGCCGGTGCGGATGGAATTCGAAGGACACCAGTTGAATTTGATCGATACGCCCGGCCATACTGACTTTCGCTACGAAGTCAGCCGTTCGCTTGCGGCATGCGAAGGCGCGATTCTGTTGGTGGATGCATCGCAGGGAATCCAGGCGCAGACATTGGCCGTGCTCTACATGGCGCTGGAACACGATCTGATGCTCATCCCGGTCCTGAATAAAATTGACCTGCCCGCGGCGGATCCGGCTCGCGTGAGCGAGGAAGTGATGAAGCTGCTTGGCTGCAAGAAAGAAGATATTTTGCTCATCTCCGCCAAAGAGGGGACGGGCGTGAAAGAAGTGCTGCAAGCCGTTGTCTCGCGCATCCCGAAGCCTACAGTACAGCATACGACGGTACAAAATCAGGAAGGCGCGACATTCTCCGTCACGCGTGCGCTCATCTTCGATGCCATCATGGATACGTATCGCGGAGGAGTCGCGTACGTGCGCGTGATCGAAGGTGAATATCGCAAGGGCCAGAAGATGCAGCTGCTCGGCACCAAAACGGAATTCGAAGTGCTCGATGCCGGCCACTTCGCCCCGCGCTATGTATCCGATGCGGTGCTGCGAGAAGGCGAGATCGGCTACATCGTCACGGGCCTCAAGGACGTGCATCAGGTGAGAGTCGGAGATACGATCGCTTCGCATCCGCAGGCGCAGCCGCTGCCCGGTTACACGCAAGTGCAGCCGATGGTGTTCGCGGGTTTATACCCGACCGAAGCGGACGAACAAGCCGATTTGCGCGAAGGGTTGGAGAAATTATCGCTCAACGATGCGGCGCTGCAAATCGAGCCCGAGCAGAATACGGCTCTGGGCAATGGGTTTCGCTGCGGCTTTCTTGGTCTGCTCCACTTGGATATCATCCAGGAACGGCTGGAGCGCGAATATAATCTCGATCTGATCGTGACGGCTCCGAGCGTGCTCTATGAAGTGAAGCTTAATTCGAAGAGTCCGGCATCCATCGTGCGCGCGAGTCTTCTCAAGCTCGATGAGCCGGATACGGCGCGCATCAGCAATCCGTCTGATTTTCCGGATCCGACGTATATCATGGAAGTGCGCGAGCCCTGGGTGAAGCTCGAGAGCGTCTGCCGCAAGGAAGACGTGGGCCCTTGCATGACGCTCGTGCAGGATCGCCGCGGCGTCTACAAAGGATTGGAATATCTGGATGCCGATCGCTCGCTCATGACATTTGATGTGCCGCTCCAGAGCATCGTGCTGGATTTCTTCGATTATCTGAAATCCGCGACGGCAGGCTATGCCTCGATGAGCTACGAGCCGCTCGGCTACCGCGCGGGCGATCTGGTGAAGCTCGATATTTTGCTCCTTGGCGAACCGGCGGATGCTCTCTCCACGGTGGTCCATCGCAGCGAAGCGCATCATGTGGGAAGCGTCATTTGTAAGCAGCTCAAAGAGGTGCTGCCTAAAGCCCAATTTCAGATCCCCATCCAAGCCTCCATTGGCAGCAAAGTGGTTGCGCGCGAAACCGTAGCCGCGCTGCGCAAAGATGTGACGGGCTACCTGTATGGCGGCGACGTCTCGCGCAAGAAAAAACTGCTGGAAAAACAGAAGAAAGGCAAGAAGCGCATGAAGCAGATGGGCAAAGTGACGCTGAGCCAAGAAGCGTTCTTGGCGGTGCTCAAACGATGACCAAGCGGTAGCCGCGATTCATGCATATCCGCTACGGTGCATAGAATGGAGTTTCATTTTCCACTCAACGCCGCTTTCCTTGCTCTTCCATTGGAGGATGAAGCGACGGAATTATTCGGCGAACTTCAGAAGCGGCTGCAGCCATACGGCAATATTTTGCGATTCCAACATCCGGCATCGCCGCACCTCACGCTCCAGTATTGGAAAGAGGTGATGGAAATCGAGTATTACCAATTGCCGCGGCAAGCGGAGAAGATCGCCGCTGCGACTGCGCCATTCACCTTGAGGGTACAAGGCATCGAGACCTTCGGTTCGCCTCGCGAGAATCGCGTGCTCTTCCTGGGTGTTCCTTTCTCGGAAGAATTGGCGAGGCTCAAGAAGAGCTGTCCATGGCCAGTAGTTGAGAGGGGAGG
>DAISLF010000121.1:0-3217 GCA_036820585.1 Candidatus Peribacteria bacterium
GAAAAGACCTCACGCAGCGAGGCGATGATCTATCTCTCGATGTCACACCTCATGGTGCGACGGTGGTAGGGTTTTCAAACAGGCTCTAAGGGAAAACTGCGTATGCAACGCGCATTGGGGGCTACACAACCGATCTCTGTGCTCGATAAAACCCTCGCAGAGATAGATTCACGCACCTTTGCGAAGGTCAAAAATGTTTGGAGCGGGTAACGGGAATCGAACCCGTGTGTTCAGCTTGGAAGGCTGACGTACTACCATTGTACTATACCCGCGGGTGCAGAGAGCTTGTGCGATGATAGAAGAAACACTCAGGCTTGTGAAGCCAGCTTCGCGGCTAGCTTCTGCAGTTTTTGGGCACTCGGTTTGCGAAAAGGATTGCAGCCGAGGATACGCAAGAAGCTGAGAACTCCGCCGATGAGCAGTCCGCGCTTCGCGATCGTTTGCTTCATATAGTCGGAGCAGGTCGGCTCATGGCGGCAGTAGCCGTACGGGTACAGATGCCTGAGCGCGCCATGATCGGGCGAAAGAGTTTGCTGGTACGCCTCGATCAGTTTGATCACCGCGCGCCGGGGGAGGGACGCAAGACTCATCAGGAGGGTATGACGCTGCACCATCAAATGCGGAAGAAAGAATTGCTCCTGAGTGTAGCGTTGCGTACGCTTTGGAGGAATTCTTTTCTCGCAATGATGATCGATCTGAATACTCTCATCGGCGGACTGTACGCGATCGTGGCGATCATGCTCATCATCGTGCTCTATCATCTGCTCTTCATCGTGGTGGATGCGCGCAAGATCGTGCGGCGATTCGAAGATCTGACGCAGCAAGTGGAAGCCGTGATCCTTAAGCCCTTATCTTTGGCGGACAATGCGTTCCAGCATGTGATTGAGTTCCTGGAGAAGAAAAGGAATCAGCATGGGCATCATCACAAGAAAGAGGAAAGCGAAGAGTAAACTGAAAAGAAATCGAGGAGATCAAAGAAATCAAAGAGTGTTTGCTCCTCGAATTCGTCGTGTTCCTTGATCTCGTTGTTTTCCTCTTCAAAGAATCGGCTGCTCGTCGATGAACACCCGGATGAAGAGACGGCGCAGCACTTCCTCGGCTGCTTCCCACAGATCGAAAAGCAACGCATTCAAGCGCCGCATGCGTGCGTAGAGAGTATTCAGCTTATAGGCGCTGCCTGGTTTGCCGGAGCGCGCGAGCATCTTGGCCTCGCGGTCCAGCTTCTGCACTTCCTTGCCGATATGCGTTTGCAGCCGCTCGCGCAGCACTGCCGGAGCGGGCAGATCGCGAATCGCTTTGGCGCGCGGCGAGGTATCGTCATCGCCTTGTGCGCTTCCCGCTACACCGCCGCCGGCTCCCATGTCGCCCGAACGGTCTTCTCCCGTACGTTCGCTCACGCGTGCATCCAAGTTCTCGAATGTTTCCAGGAGCTTGCTCAATTCCGCCAGCTTGGCGGGCTGGCGCACGATCAGCTTGCTCGCCTCTACGGAGCGCGGAGCAGACAGGCCTTTTTCGGGTGAGAGAGGCGTTGCCATTTTCTATCTCTATAGTGCCTTAATAATGCATAAAAGTCAATAAAATGGCGATTGGAGTGAGAATAAGGGGTTTGCGATGCAATGGGAGATCAATGAGAGTACGGAAATCGAAGAATGCGAGAAGAATAAGGATCTCGTTGAGTTCCTTGCTCCTTGATTTCTTCCAAGGAGCAATGTTGCCTCCTTCTGCTGCGTCTCCTACAGTGCCCGCATGCCCGTCGAGCCCACCATCTTCCACAAAATTCTCGCGAAAGAAATTCCCGCATCCATTGTGTATGAAGATGACGAGGTGATGGCTTTCAAAGATATTCATCCCAAGGCACGCACGCATCTGCTTTTTGTACCGAAGCAGTTCGTTGAGTCCATCAAAGATATCACGGAGCAAACGGCGCATTTGCCGGGGATGCTGATTCTCAAAGCCCAGAAATTCGCGCAGGAGAAGGGGATTGGCGGCTATAAGCTGACTTTCCATGTGGGGAAAGAAGGCGGGCAGGAGGTGATGTATTTGCATCTGCATTTTTTGAGCGAGCAGCTGTTGGCGGAAGAAAAATACAAATAAACCGAGGAGAGACTGTCTTCCTCGGTTCCATCGGACTCACCGGTTTCTTTAGATTCTTTCAGGCGCTGAGGCCCGCGGCCTCCGCATCCGCTTCATTTTTGAAATACGTGCGGTTGTCCGGCTTGATCTTCTTGCCCTGCGCCGAGTCGACGGCGTAATACTTCTTGCCCGTCTTGGAGGCGACGAAGGCCATGTCTTTTGGGATCTCGACATCGTGCTCCTCCTCGGACTCGCTTTCATTCGCGGTCTTAGAAGAGTCGTTGGATTCCGTGATGGCGTCTTTCTTGGCCTGCTCTTCTTCCTCGCGCTCTTTGCGGATGCGCTCCATCGTCTCTTTGTCGATTGGCTTGAGGGCCTTCACCGAGAGGCCGATTCGTCGTTCGTCGACATCGATATTGATCACCTGCGCGTCCACTTTCTGCCCGATCGTGAGGGCCTGCGAGGGATCGGTCACTTTGTAGTGTGCCATTTCGGTCAGGTGCACCAGACCGTTGATGTCTTTCTCGAGCTTGAGGAATGCGCCGTAATCCGCGAAGCGCACCACCGTTCCCTGCACTTTCTTCCCGACCGGGTAGCGCTCGGCGATTTCTTCCCATGGATCTTTGGTGAGTTGCTTCATGCTGAGCGAGAGCTTCTCGCCATCCACGCCGATCACTTTCACTTTCACTTTGTCGCCCACTTCCGCGTGCTCGGACGGGTTTTTGACGTGTCCCCAAGCGATTTCGGAGATGTGGACGAGGCCCTCCAGACCATCGAAGGCGACGAAGAGTCCGAATTTGACGAGGCCGCTCACGAGGCCTTCCTTGATGTCGCCCACCTTGAGATGCTCGAGGGCCTTGGCACGCTCCTCGGCCATGGCCTCGCGCTCGCTTACTACGATTTTGCCTGCCTCTTCATCCATCGTGATGATTTTGACGGTGAAGGTGTGGCCGATGAATTTCTGCAGACGGTTGATGATTTCGGATGCATCGGCGTTATTCACGCGCGGATAATTCACCGGGGCCAATTGGCTTACCGGGAGGAAGGTGCGGATGCCGTCGATATTCGCCAAGAGGCCGCCTTTATTGGCTTCCTGCGCGACGAATTTCATGGTCGCTTCCGTCTCTACCAGGCGGTGGAAGCG